>SLLJ01000379.1 GCA_007134165.1 Nitriliruptoraceae bacterium
GAAGCTCCTGATTCGTTCGTCGGCGGGATGGTGCGCTCCTCACGGTCGGGCGGAGTGATGACTTCCGAGCATGCAGGAAGATGCCGACACGGTCAACACCCACCGGAACACTTCTCGGGTCGGGGCCCGTGCAGCAGAGAAGGCCTGGGGCACCGCCGTCGACCAGCTCGATGCTCGACAACCGCAGAGGCCGCACCGGCAACTCGACGCGCAGACGTGGCGGCGTGGTGATCACGTGGGTGTCCGGCCGGTTCTCTTCGAGCCAGACGCAACCCATCTCGTCGACCGGTCCGGAATCCTCAACCGCCTGCCGGAGCGTGGCCCAAGCGCTCGGTTGCCGTTCTTGGCTTCCCAGAGGGTCGACGCCGTCAACGCTCCTGCCGGTGCCGGGGCACTCGACTCGGGCAGGAAGTATGTGGGTGCGCGAGGTCGGCTCCGCTGCGCTCGGTCTTGCCTTCGTCATGGCGATCGAAATGGGCGACCCTCGTCGGGCGCGAGCCGCTTGCCGGGCAGTTCTGCGATGTCGTCGTCTGGCCCCGTTGGGCGACCGCCGGTCGGTTCATGCTCCTCGGCGTCGTGTGGCTGGTGAACGTGCTGGTGTCACCGCGGATGCCGCAGCTGCCGACCGCAGCCGCCGCAGCTGCCCACCGCGGATGCCGTAGCTGCCGACTGCAGCCGCCGTAGCTGCCGACCGCGGATGCCGTAGCTGCCCACCTCAGCCGCCCTGGCCCTGCACCCTGCCGTCGTGACCAGCGGCGCTCCGGCCTTCGGCGCACTCAGCGCGCCGGCGGCGCAAACCGGAGCCAAGCGCCGTGGGACTGCATTCGGCCAAGTGCCGCGTCGTGTCGCCGGCCGTCGACCCAGGAGGTGGTCGCGATCACGAATCCCGGCTGGTCGGCGTCCGGCGGGCCGAGCCGCCGGGCGACCAGACCCGCGAAGGGCTCCAGGAAGTGCCCCTCCAGGCCAACTCTCCACAGCTCTCTTCGGGAACCAATGCCGTCGAGGATCGCTTCGAATCGCTCCCGGTCCTCCGGTGCGAAGTAGGCAAGGGTCGCACTGTGCAGCACGACCACCTGCAGGTCCGGATCGATCGTCGCCACGATGGATTCGTGCAGTGCGAGCAGGTCACCTTGGTGCAGCTCGACGTCGTCGTGAGTGGCCGCGAGCGACAGTGCGCGGTCGAGTCGCGCCAGCCGGTCGACATGCTCCGGCCAGACACAGGCGCGCAGCCATGCGCGATCGTCGGGATCACCAACACGCATCGGTGTGCGGTCGATCCCGATGCGTCGCACGATCGCTGCCAGCCTGGTGGCCGGGACCCGGTCCAGGCACCTCGTCTCGATCACGACCGGCGGGGTCGATCCATCACCACGGACCGAGGACGTCGACGAGCGCCGACAGGCGCCGTCGGGATCGGCGACGAAGCGGTGGGCGTAGCGGTCGAGATGCAGCAGCAGCCCGGCGCTGGCACCGACCTCGACCAGAGCGAGCGGGCGGGCATCGACGCCGCCGCTGCCCGGGTAGGCCCGCGTTTGCAACCACGAAAGCGCCGCACGCTGTGCGGCGGTCCGACCCGGTTCGTTCGTCTGCGTCGAACGGGTCCGGAGCCGATCGACGATGAGGTCACGATGGCGGTCCACGACCTCGAGGAACGCGGCGGTGGCCGCAGCATCAGGCGCCCGGTCGCCGCCCACGGTGGGGTAGTAGGCCGCGAGTGCGCCCTGCACGACACCGCGGAGCACCAGGTCGTGCACCGCCGCGAAGACCAGCGTCGCCCGGCGTTGAGCACGTGGCGCCAGATCGATGATGGCCGCAGCGACCTCGTCCGCAACCAGAGCATCGCTGCCGCCGCGTTGGCGCACGACGTCCCGGGTAGCGACGGAGGATCGTTGCCTCGTGGCGGCGCCACTCCGGTCGGATCGGGCCCGGGCGGTCACCCCTCAGGCGCCCGTCGTCAGAGCCGTCCCCGGCGTCTCTCTTGCGCTCGCGGAGGCAGGGGCGCGTCGATGCGTCGGGCGAGATCGTGGAACGCCGTGTGGCCAGGGAGTTCCTTGAGGCTGTCGTAAACCAACGTTCGTGCGGCGTCGTCGTCACCGCGTCGGTGAGCGAGCTGGGCCTGCAGGAAGGTCCGCTCGGGCCCACCCAGGGCGGGGTGCGCGACGAGCCGGTCGAGCAGCTCCTCGTCGTCGGAACCGACCAGCCGGTCCAGCAGCAGGGTGTGCCACTCCGCGAGCGCACTTGCCCGCGACGCCCGTTCGTACTCCTCCGACCCCGGCCAGTGATGCCGGGAGGCGGATGGGGCTTCGGCCGCCTCGTCGAGGGCGTCGAGGTAGGCCGTCGCGAAGGTCGACCAGTGGTCGGGAGCCTGCAGCATGCCTTCGAGCACGCTGGCCAGCGAGGTCTCCTTCTCCGCGACGCTGCCCGTGCCGTACCGGGTCCACCCGTAGTCGGTCTCCCACTGCAGCAGCTGCGGCGCCGCGCGGTCGACGAACGTGGCGAACCCGTGCCGATCACGCACGGCGCGCCACAGACCGGCGACCGCGTCCGAGACCACGAACCCGGCGGCCTGCACGGGATCCTCCGACCGGAAGTAGACGAAGTCGTGGCTCTCGCGCGCGACGTCGACCAGCACCTCCAGCGCGCCCGCGGCGGCATCGACATCCTCACCCGCAAGGGCCGCCTGAGCGTCGGCCGCGAGCCGACGGAACGTGAACCGCCATCGACTCCGCTCCTTGGGCGATACTCGCCGGTCACCGGCCAGGTAGGCGCCGGCACGGGCCAGGGCAGCGAACTCGCGAGCCTGGTCGCGCACCGCGGTCGCGCCCGGCGGCGCTGCCTTTTGGCGCTGCTGACGAGCATGCGCGCCAGGGTCGAGTTGCGCCTCGATCCGTTCGCGCATCGCCGCAGACCCGCGCCAGTACAGGGTCCACAGGACCTTGCGCAACTGATCGGCGTCGTGCTCGGCGGTCTTGGCGTAGAACTCGTTGCGGTTCATCCGGTGGGCAGGCATGGCGCATACACTACCCCGCTGCCTGCAGACCGCCGGCGCCTGCCACCCTGCCACGTCTGCCGTCAGGCTGAACCTCCCCCCGGCTGCAGTGCCTCAAGGACAGATCGCGCAAACCGCGTGACGACGACAGCACCGTCCTGCACCCCGCGGTCGCCTGATGTGCTCGCTGGAAGTCCGTGGTTCCCTGCCGTGGCCGCGAGCACCAGCAGGCGGCATGACAGACACCTGCGTCCCTGCCGGGACCTCTCGTGCGGGGCCCACCCCGCGTCAACGCAGCATCCGGGGGTGTTCATGACGCGTGATGCTGAGTGTCATCGGTGCGCGTTGCGGTAGGCCTCCCAGACGTCGGCCGGAAGCCGGCCGCGGTCCGAGACGGCATGGCCGGCCGCTCGCGCCCACGTCCGGACCTGTGCGGTGGTCGGCTCACGATCGGGCTCGTAGCGCGCTCGTGCCGACGCGGCCACTCCCACCTCTGCCTTCGGCGGCGACGCCGGCCAGGAGGTCGGCCCCGGCGTGAAGCCCAGCTCCCTGAATCCGGGCAGTCGACGCCGGTGCATCGCGGCGAGCATGGGCACGTCGGCATCGAGGTAGTCGTGGACCTCGGCGAGGTCCTTGCCCGGGTGGTCCCGGAGGATCCGCCCCACGTACTGGGTGATCCGCTGCCGGGCCGAGATCGGGAAGGCAAGGAACAGCGTGTCAAGCTTCGGGCAGTCGAAGCCCTCCCCCACGTACCGGTCGGTCGCGACCAGCAGGAGTTGGCCGTCCCCGGCGAGCCTTTCGTGGACCGCTCGACGCTCCGCAGGCTTGAGGCTTCCGTACAGCACCAGCGGCTCCAACCCGAGACCGGCCAGCCGGCCCGCCAGCTCATCGACATGGCGAGTCCGACTGCTCAGCACGAGGCAGTTGCGCCCCACGCTGACCGCGTCTGACACATCCCGGCAGATCTGGCCGTTGCGCCGCTCGTCCGCGACCAGTACCGCGTTGGCAAGGGCCAACACCTCGCCACGGGTCAGACCGTCGGTCGCATCGTCGATGGTCAACTCGGTGC
>SLLJ01000087.1 GCA_007134165.1 Nitriliruptoraceae bacterium
ATCGTCCATGGCCGCCGTTCGCCTCGAGGGACCGCGAAACCATGTGACGCTCGCCGCAGCAGAGGACGCTGCGTGACCGCAACTGCCGGTTCAGCGGACCCAGCGGACGCCCGCAACCATAGCGTCGAGGCCTCCGAGAACCGCGGCTGCCCCGTCGCGGACCGTTGCAGCCGCCGACTGGAGACCCGTGCCAAGCTCCGCGCCGAGGAGGCCGAGGATGGCGAGGCCCAGAAGTGCCACGACGGCGAGCGTCACGGCCCAGCTCCGGGCCGTGCCGTACTCGGGCTCGCTGTGACGGACCAGGGAGGCGGTGGTGGTGGCCGTGGTGTTCGCGGTGGTCATCGTCGTTCTCCAGAGGTGTATTGGAATCGATGACCCTGGTCATCGGCTTCCATGAGCCCACCTGAAGCGTTGAACGCGAAAACGTGTGCGCCCGCGGGAGATACAGCAGCGACGGATGCACGACGAAGGCAACCGGTGGCAACCGCCGCACGTTTCGAGATCGCCCGGTCGCGCTGCCACCTCGTGCGTCCGTCGACCACGCCAACCGGCAACGACTCCGAAAACGGATCCCCGCCACCCTGTGGACGAACGCAGGGGTGTGCGTGGTGCCGACCGGGGCCGGACTCTGCCATCATCGCCACCACCGGCAGCGCTTCGGAGGAACTGTGCACGACGACGACCGACAGATCCGCGACGATGCCATCGCGTGGCTGCGTGGCAACGGGCCGGTGACCGCCGGCGAACTGATCGGCTGCCTCGGCCTCGAGGATGGCTGGTCCGACTTCGACCTGGAGGAGCTGCTGCTCGATGACGAGGTGGACGACCACCTCGGCGTGTTCCTGCTGGTCGACCGGCGGCTGTGCGATCTCGCCGCGCTGCTTGAGGGCGTGATCGTGACCCATGAGGTGAGCGATGAGGAGCGTCGGACCGGGACGGTGGCCGTCGAACCCGACCTCGCGCCGCTGCACATCCTCAGCCCCGACGGCCGCACGCTGCCGCGGGCCGGCGACCCGGACGCCGAGCCGCTGCGGTTCGCGCGGGGCGCGAACGGCCTCACGGGACCGCACGCGTGGCTGCCCGACGAACCGGTGCTCACCCTCACCGTGGTCGGCGGCAAGGTCACGGTCGGCGGGCTCGACGCGGTGCCGCCGGTCGACGAGCGCACCGCCGAGCGGCTCGCGACGACGCTGGAGGCCATCGCGGGTCGGCGCCGGTTGCCGACCGACGAGGTCGAACTGCTGATCGAGGCGCGAGCACGGTACCCGCGGCTGCTGTCCACCCCGCAGGCACCCTTCGGCGCGCTGTTGGCCGCAGTCGGCCTGGCGGTGACCGGGCAGGGTGTGCACCCGTTCGGCGCGGTGGACGAGCCCGACGTCGACGATCTGGTCGAGCACCTGCGTGAGGACCACGACCTCGACGACCACGAGGTCCTGGCGGTGTTGCAGGTGCGGATGGTCGTGCTCGAGGCTCAGAACGCGCTGCTGCGCAGGCAGCTCGACGCCTGGCCGGAGGCCACCGAGGAGGCATCGGAGCAGGCGGCGGAGGAGGTGGCGGCGGAGGCGGCAGCGGACCTGCGGGCGACCGCGGACGGTCGGATCGACCTCGTGGAACTGGCAGGGATCGACCTCGATGCGGCGTCCAAGGACCTGACGCGGGCGCTCGCCCGTATCGAAGCAGCGATGGCCCTGGTCGACGACGTGATCGAACGCGTCCCGCTGGCCGCAGCGTGCCTGCTCGGACTCCTGCACCAGGCGCGTCCCACCTCGAAGGACCGGGCGCTGCGGGCCAACCTGTCCTGGGTGCGGGCGCAGGCGCTCGAGCTCATCGCCGATGACCACACGGTCGCCGAACGCGAACTGCGCCGGGCGGTCGAGTTCGATCCGACGCACGGGCCGGCGACCTTCGACCTCGCCGGGTACCTGTCGGTGCGCGGGCAGGCGGGGGCGGCGCTGGGGCTGCTGGCCGGCATGGAGGGTCGAGGTGTTGACGACCTGGTGGAGACGCTCTCCCCCTACGCCGCCCCCGGGCCGATGTCCGCGGGCCGCAACGAGTCGTGCCCGTGCGGGTCCGGACGCAAGCACAAGGTCTGCTGCGCGGTCCGGGGCGGGTGGCCGCTGGACAGGCGGATGCCGTGGCTCATGCACAAGCTCATGGGCTTCTACGCCAGCCCGCCGGCCAGCGACATCGTGATGGAGGTCGCGCGGCGCACCGGCATGGCCGAGGACGGTGCGGCCGGCTCCGAGCGCGACGTGGCGGCGCTCAACCTCGCCCTGTTCGAGGGCGGCGTGATCGCCCTGATGTGTGACCTGCGGGGCCCGTTGCTCCCGGCCGATGAACTGGCGCTGCTGCGCGACTGGTCGCAGGTGCGTGCCGGGCTGTACGAACTGGTGGAGGTCACCACCGACGACACCTGCGCACTGCTGGACCTGCGCACCGGTGAGCAGCACCGCTTCGTGGACCACCAGCTGGCCGAGAAGCTCGGGGTCGGCGCGGCCGTGCTGGCCTGGTTCGTGACGCAGGGCGAGCTCACGGCCCCCTTCTACGGGGTGGTCAGCGTGCCCGACCACGCCCGGGTCGGGCTGCTGGACCTGCTGGACGACGCACCCTCAGCCGGGGAGCTTGGAGCATGGGTGCGTGCCCTGTCCGCCCCACCGCGGCTGGCCACCACCGCGGGTGATCCGCTCGTGTCCATCCAGCGCACCTACACCGTGCCGGACGGCCCGACAGCCCAGGCGGCGCTCGCCGACCACCTCGAGGTCGATGCTGACGACGGGCGGCTGCTGGCCTTCGAGGAACGCGGTGGCGAGCGGTGGCTCAAGGGCAGCATCGAGCTCGCCGGGGACCAGCTGGTGGTGGCCACGATGTCCGCACCACGGGCGGCCTGGTTCGCGCAGCTGCTGGCGCGGGTCGTCCCGGACGCCGAACTGATCGACGAGGAGCGGCTACCGATGGCCGACCGGCTCGGCAGGGACGCCGAGGAGGTGGACGCCGGGCTCGCAAGCGACGACCCCGACGACGGGTACGCAGGCGCTCGTCAGCTCGACCTGGACACGTTGGCGCCCGAGGATCGGGCCGTGATCGAGGCCGAACTCGAGGCGTTCATGACGCGCCACGAGGACGCCTGGCCGGACACCCCCCTGCCGGCACTCGACGGTGCCACCCCGCGCGAGGCGCTCGAGGATCCGACCCGGCGCGACGTGGTACTCCGCCTGCTCGATGACATGCAACGCGGCCAGAGCACCTGGCAGGGCCCAGGTCGCGGGATGGACCCCCAGCGACTGCGCATCCTGCTCGGCCTCGCATGACAGCGGACCGATCGATGGTCACGATCGGCGAGCTACGGGCGGGTGGACGAGCTGCGGATGGGCGAGCTGCGGATGGGCGAGCTGCGGGTGGGTGCATCGCCGCCCAGCGGGTGCACCCGGTAGTGGCCGCGGGAGCAGCAGTGGGGCATCAGGTGGGCTGACAGGATCCCCGTCGCTGAGCGACGGCCTCGAGGGTGAGGCAAGATCGCCTCGATCCGGGACCCTGCCGTCGTCCAGAACACCTTCAAGGAGGCGTGCCCGGGAACTGGCAGGCCGAACACGACGCCGTCCCTCGTCTGTACGGCACTGGACACCGGCGGTGTTTGGCAGCGGAAGTCCACGAAACTGTTGGTGGCGGCCGCCGTCAGGTTCGAGGCACCGTTCCTTGTGCTGCTCCGCACAACCGGTAGGGCAAACCATAACAACCGTACTTTCCGTCCCAAGCGGAACGGAGATGACCGATGCCGAGGACAGCAACGACAGAGGCACTGGCTCGCGCACTCCATGTTGGACCTGCGGCCGTGCGCAAGTACGCACGCCAGGGGCGGGTGCCCTTCGACCAGACGCCTGGCGGACATCGGCGCTTCGACATCGAGGAAGCCGTCGCGGCGCTCGCTGGTGACCGTGACGAGCGCGAACCGCAAACTCCATCGTCCGACGAGGTGGTCTCTGAGTCGGCCTACGTGCGGGTCCAGCCCGAGGTCAGCGTGACCGTCACCTGCTCGGCGGCGGTGCTCGGTGACGCCC
>SLLJ01000471.1 GCA_007134165.1 Nitriliruptoraceae bacterium
CACATCCACATGCCCGACCCGTCCTACTGGCCGCTGATCATGACCTCGGGCTTCCTGCCCCTGGGCTACGCGCTGGTCTACGCCAACGTGTGGCTGGGGCTGCTCGGCGCGGCCTGGACGCTGATCGGGATGTTCGGCTGGATCATCGAACCGCTGGCCGAAGGTGACGATGACGATCCCATCGAGACCGACACCGACGAGCGCAGCGCCGTCGCCACCCACTGACCGGGCAGCTCTCTGTCTGTCTGACGACCGAAAGGCCGACCCATGTCCGCGGTGGCGCACGAGACCTCGCTGGGGCTCGACAACCGCAAGTTGGCGATGTGGACCTTCCTGGGCTCCGAGTTCCTCTTCTTCGGCGCCTTCGTGTCCGCCTACCTGCTCTACCTCGACCGCACCGCCGGCGGCCCGGGCATCGAGGTTTTCGACATCCCGTTCACCTCGATCAGCTCCTTCGTGCTGCTCATGAGTTCGCTGACCATGGTTCTCGCCCACCACGCGCACACCAAGGGCGACATGCGGCGCATGCGGATGTGGATCCTGGCCACCGCCGGGCAGGGAGCGGTCTTCCTCGGCGGGCAGGTGTTCGAGTTCACCGTGTTCTACCGTGAGGGGCTGGTCGCGACCCAGAGCCCCTTCGCCTCCTCGTTCTACTACCTGACCGGCTTCCACGGCATCCACGTGTTCGTGGGGATCCTGCTGCTGCTCGGCCTGTACTCGCTGTCGTTGACCGGGAAGGTCAAGCCCAACCAGGACCTCAAGACGGAGATGATCGGCCTGTACTGGCACTTCGTCGACATCATCTGGGTCGTCATCTTCACGGTCGTCTACCTCATCCCCGAACTGGCGATGGGCTGACCCGCCTCACCGTCGACGTCGTCGCCCGGCACCAGGAGCCTGCACCATGAGCACCGCCCCGACCCAGGACAGCCCTCCCTCCGAACTCGAGCACCCGCGAGGGGGTCACCACCCCACCCCGCGCGACTACGTGCGCATCGCCGTGATCCTGGCGGTGCTTACCGCGCTCGAGGTGTCGACCTACTTCTTCGAGTTCGGGCCGCTGGGCATCCCGGTCCTCGTCGTACTCATGATCATCAAGTTCCTGATGGTCGCCGGCTTCTTCATGCACCTGCGCTTCGACGTCCCGCTGTACACCCGACTGCTGTACACCGGGCTGTTCCTCGCCCTGGTCCTGTACGCGATCACGCTGGCCGTGCTGGTGCTCGACGGCGGCGACCTGCTCTAGTCGCGAGGAGATTCGACCGGTGTCCCACTCCCACGTGGCCGCGTTGCCCCTCGAGGTGTCGGGGTGGGTGACGCTTGGCTGCGTGGTGCTGCTGGCCGGCTACCTGCTGGGACTTCGCCACTACGGGCCGATCTTCGCGCCGGCGGATCGGCCGGCGACCACCCGGCAAATGGTGGCCTTCGTGGCCGGGGTGCTGGTGCTGTGGGTGGCGCTGGCCTCGCCGCTGCACGCACTGGGAGAGCGCACCCTGCTCAGCGCGCACCTGCTCCAGCATCTGCTGCTCGGGCTGCTCGCCCCCCCGCTGCTGCTGATCGGGATGCCGCGCTGGCTGGCCGAGTTGGCCGTGCACCCGCCGGTGATCCGCCGCGTGCTGGCGGTGGTGACCCGCCCGTGGCTCTCGGTCGGGCTGTTCTCGCTGCTGCTGATCGTGCTCCACCTGCCGGTTTCCATCGCCGCGTTCGCCGCTGGTGGCCTGCTCCACAGCGCCGCGCACGGACTGCTGCTCGCGGCCGGCTTCGCCGTGTGGCTGCCGCTGGTCTCGCCGGTGCCCGCCGTCGTGCCGCGGCCCTCTGCCGGGATACGGGCCCTGACCCTCTTCGCCCTGTCGATCGTGCCCACCGTTCCCGCCTCCGCCCTCACGCTCATGCAGCGCAGCCCCTACCTGGTGTACGACGGCGCGTCCCAGGCGCTGGGGATCAGCCCGCTGCATGATCTGTGGGCGGCGGGGCTGCTGGCCAAGGTCGGCGGCAGCGTCGCGCTGTGGACCACGGCCATCGTGCTGTTCTTCCGCTGGGCGGCCGAGACCGACCGGCGTGAACGTCACCTCGCTGCGGTCCTGCCTGCCGGGAGCGCCGCGTGCCCGCCAGACCCCTCCCACCCCTGACCTGTCGAGGCCACACCGATGAACACGCAGACCCGCAACCGGGTGATCTACCCGATCCTCATCCCCGTGGCCGTACTGCTCGCGATCGGGGGCTTCGTCGGCCTCGTCGCGCTGGTGCTGCTGTACACGACGCACAACGCCGCGCTGATGATCGCGGCGGTCGCTGCGGCCGGCATCCTGTTCTCGATCTCGCTGGCGGCGACCCGCGACAAGCTCGACCTCGGGGCCAAGGCGGTCCTGATGTTCGCCGCGGCGGTGCCCTTCGTGCTCGGCGGCGCCTATGCGCTCGGGGTGATCGGTGACATCGACGACGACGATCGCAACATCAACGTCGAGCCGCTGCTCGTCATCCCCGACGATGCCCCGCTGATCGCCGCGGAGAACTCGGTGGAGTTCTGCATGCCCGAGAACGGCGAGTGCGTGCCGATCTTCGAGTGGGACATGGTGCCGTCCCAGGAGACCGACTTCCTGTCGTTCTTCTTCGAGAACCGTGAGGTCGGGGTCGGCCACAACGTGGTCTTCTACGAGCTCGAAGGCACCGAGGAGAGCCCGTCGCCCGGCCCGGCGATCTTCGGCTCGCCGGTCAAGCCCGGCTACTTCCTCGAGGGCTACGTCTCCGAGGTGCGCTGGGACGAGCTTCCCGAGGTGTTCTACTTCAACTGCGCGGTGCACCCGAACATGGACGGCGTCGCCCGGCTCGTCGAGGAGGCCTGAGCCTCACTCCGTGGCGTGACCCGAGGCGCGCAGCGCCGCGGCGGCCGCCTCGGGCAGACCGACCCTCGCCTGCTCCCCGCGCAGCTGGGGCAGCAGGGCCTCGGCGGCAGCCCGCCCGACCGCCGCGTGGGCGGCCGGCGGCCAGTGGATGCCGTCGGGGTTGAGTTCGCCCGCGTGGGGTTCGACCAGGTGCCAGGTTGGCACGCCCGTGAAGCCGTGCCGAGTGGCGAGCTCGAGGTGGTGGCGTTCGGCGGCCGGGTGCCCGGGATGGGTGTGGGCGTAGTAGGCCGAACGGTGGCTGGTGGGTCCCAGCACGATGCCGGCGGCGCGCCCCCAGGTCAGCCCCCGTACGTGATCGAGCAGCCGGACGAAGAGCCGTTCGAACTCGGTCGCCGGGGTGCGACGGCGCCGGCCGCGGGTGGCGCGCACCAGCAGGGGGTAGGCGGCGTGCAGGCCGCGCCGGACCCGGCGGCGCACCGAATCGGGACGCAGGTGGGGAACGACGGCGTCGAGCACCGGTGGGATGCCGGCCGGCGCATGGTCGAAACTGCCGACACCCACGATCAGCGCATCGGCCCGGGCGATGAGGTCGAACTGCACGTGCCGGTCCTTGGTCACCGTGCGCAGCGCCTCGCGCACGGTGTGCCCGGCCCGGGCCACGACCACCACCTCGACGTCACGTCCCAGCTGCTCGGACAGGTGCCGGGCGGCGACGTTGGGGTACAGCGCGGGGTGGTCGGGCAGCTGCGGACCCCGGTGGTCGGTGAAGCTGGTCGAGTCGCCGATCACCACCAGCCGCAGGGGGCCGGAGCCGGCCGGGGCGGCGGCGGTCACGAGCGCAGCGGGCTCGGTGCGGTGCGCTCGTGCTCGGTGCCGGGTCCGGGTTCGTCGTCGGCTCCGGGCTCCAGCTGCGGCCGGGCGAAGACCCAGACCGTGGTGACCGTCGCCCACATCAGGGCGGCGCCGAGGATGTGGACCGCGACCAGCGCCGCCGGGATCCCCAGCGCGTACTGGGTGTAGCCCACCGCACCCTGCAGCAACTGCAGGCCGAGCAGGACCCGCAGGGCGGTGCGCAGTCGCGGCGGTCCGCTGCGCCAGGTCACGGCGACCAGGGCGATCGTCAGCCCGACCAGCGCCCAGACCGCATCCGCGTGCGCGATCGCCATGATGCGGATGTCGAGGCCGAGCCGTCCGACGTCGGGGTCGCC
>SLLJ01000334.1 GCA_007134165.1 Nitriliruptoraceae bacterium
CAGCTTCAGCAGCGGCGTCGGTGTCGGGGGCCGCGCCGGGCAACGGATTCGTCGCGTGCAGCGCCGGACCGACGTCGACCGTAAGGTCGTCGAGGAGGACGGTTCGCTCAGACCTGGGCAGGCTGGGAGGCACCGATGGCTCCGATCACGTTGAGCTTCAGGTGGCCCGGGAGTTCCGGGTAGGCAAGGACCGGCAGGTCGAGACCGGCGGCGGACAGCGTGCGCTGCAGGGGGCGACGCAGCAGCTGGCCGCAGACCAGCACGGTTGGGCGGCCGCCGCTGGCCTGAGCGAGCTGGGTGGCCTCGGCCAGCAGCGGCGCGAGCCGGGCGGGCTCGAGCACGAGCTGGAGCACCCCATCCACGTCGCGCACACGTTCGTGCAGCTCCCCCTCGAGCTCGGAGGCGATGGTGACCACACCGAGCTCGCCCTGCGGTGCGATCCGGGCGGCGATGGAGGCGCCGACCGCGACACGGGCCGCGGCCACGAGTTGCTCGACCGAGCGGGCCTCGCGGGCCCGGCCCGATACCGCCTCGACGATGCGTGCGAGGTCGCGGATCGGCACCCGCTCACTGAGCAGCTCACGCAACACCTCGTGCAGCATGGCCATCGACAGCGTCTCGGTGCCGACCTCGTCGGCGAGCAGCGGTTCGTCGAGCCGCAGCGACTCGACGAGTTGATGCACGTGCTGGCGCGAGAGGAGGTCGGCGGCGTGGTTGCGTGCCACCTCGGCGAGATGGGTGACGACCACCGCGGAGCGGTCCACGACTGTGGCACCCAGCGCGCTGACCCGGCTGCGTGCCTCGGAGGGGACCCAGTAGGCCTTGAGGCCGAAGACCGGCTCAACGGTCTCCTCGCCGGGCACACCGCCGAGGCTGGCGTCGTCGGACGAGGGCAGCGCCAGCACGCGGTCCCGCGGGGCGGTGCCACGGCCCACCTCCACGCCGTGGACCAGGATGCGGTAGTTGGCCGGGTCGAGGGTGACGTCGTCGCTGGTGCGCACCGCCGGCAGGACCACACCGAGCTCGTCGGCGATCTGGCGGCGCAACGAGCGCACCCGCTGCAGCAGGTCGCCGCCGGAGTCCTGATCGGTCAGGTCCAACACGTCGTAGGCCAGGTGCAGCTCGAGAGGCTCGACGCGCAGACGCTCGATGAGCGCGCGCGGATCGTCGGGGTCGAGCGCGATCTCCTCGTCTTCCCCCCCGCCAGCCACCGACTCGCCGCGACGGGCAGCTCGGGCGTCCGCCACGACATCGACCTCGGAAGGCGTGGTTCGCGTCGACGCGTAGATCAGGCCGAGCACGATGGCGAAGAACGGCAGCTTGGGCAGACCGGGCAGCAGCCCGATGAGCAGCAGCACCGCGGCGCCGATGCGCAGCGCCCGGGGGTCGCGGAGCAGCTGGCGGCCGACCATCGGGCCCAGCGACTCGTCGTCGTCGACCCGCGACACCATCAGACCGGTGGCGGCTGAGATCAGCAGGGCCGGGATCTGGCTGACCAGCCCGTCACCGACGGTGAGCAACGAGTAGGTGTCGACCGCCTCGCCGGCGCTGAGGCCCACGACGGTGACGCCGATCACCAGCCCGCCGATGAGGTTGATGATCACGATCACGATGCCGGCGATCGCGTCACCCTTGACGAACTTGGAGGCACCGTCCATCGAGCCGTAGAAGTCGGACTCGCGGGCGATGCGGGTGCGCCGCTCCTTGGCCTGCTTCTCGTCGATCATGCCGGCGGCAAGGTCGGCGTCGATCGCCATCTGCTTGCCCGGCATCGCGTCCAGCGCGAAGCGGGCACCGACCTCGGCGACCCGGCCCGCACCGTTGGTGATGACCGCGAACTGGATGACCACGAGGATGAGAAAGACGACCAGACCCACGACGACCGAGCCGCCGACCACGAACTGGCCGAAGGTGGCGATGACCTTGCCGGCGTACCCGTCGAGCAGGATCAGCCGGGTCGAGGACACGTTCAGCGCCAGGCGCATGAGCGTGGTGATCAGGATCAGCGACGGGAAGGTCGACAGGTCCAAGGTGTCGCGCAGGGTCAGCACCGCGAGCAGGATCAGCAGCGCGAAGGCGAGGTTGGCCGCGAGCAGCAGATCGAGCAACTGCGGGGGAATCGGCACGACCATGGTGACCACGGCGCCGACGAGCACCACGGGCACGACCGTGCGTGAGACCAGCCGCTGAGGGCGACCGGTCGGCGGGGCGGCGCTCGCGCTCATGCGGTGGAGGTCCTCACGCGGGCGCCGGCGCCGGCGGCGCTGCGACGCTGACGGGCGGTGGCGTGGGCGGCACGGGCGGCGGCCTCGGCGGCACGGCTGCCCGGGGTGCGCCCGGTGCGTCGGTAGGCCAGCGCGAGCACGACCGCGACGGCTTCGTAGAGTTCGGTCGGGATGTGGTGGCCGACCTTGCAGCGCTTGAACAGCGCGCGGGCCAGCGGGACGTTGGTGGTGATCGGGACCCCGTTGCGCCGGGCGACGGTCTTGAGCTTGTCGGCGACCAGGTCCGAGCCCTTGGCGATGACCCGCGGTGCGCCCTCGGCCGGGTCGTAGCGCAGTGCGACCACGACGTGGGTGGGGTTGGCGACCAGCACGTCGGCGGAGGCGACGTCCTTGATCATCCGGTTGCGGGAGAACTCCTGCGCCCGGCGCCGGCGGGTCGCCTTCTGGTAGGGGTCGCCCTCGGAGTCGCGGAACTCGCGCTTGATGTCCTGACGACTCATCATCATCTGTTTCTCGTTCTTCTGTTTCTGGAACGCGAAGTCGAGCAGGGCGATGACCAGGGCGAGGATGGTGGCGCGCAGGATGATGCCGCCATAGGTGCCCGACAGCCGTTCGATGGCGCCGGCCAGGGTGCGGTCGTTCTGGATGTGCTCGCGCCAGGAGGACAGGCTCGGCCACACCACCACGAACACCGCACCAAGCTTGAGCACGGTGCGCAGCAGCTCCCACCCGGCCTGCTTGGGCTTGAACTTCTCCAGGCCCTTCTTGGGTGACAGGCGGTTGGCCTTGGGCTTGAGCAGCTTGCCGTTGAACTTCACCCCGACCTGGGCGATGCCGGCGATGGTTCCCACGACCACCGCGGCGGCGAGGAACGGGCCGGCCAGGCCGATCCCCAACGACAGCGCACGGGGTCCCGCGGCGGCCAGGGCGTCCTGGGCGTTGGACGTGGTGATGATGCCGGCCATGTCGCCGGTGGCTCGGTCGATCATGGAGCGACCACCGACGGCCAACACGGTGACCAAGCCGAGGAAGGAACCCGCCACGGCGGCCTCCTGGGTGCGCGCGACCTGCCCCTCCTGCTTCGCCTTGCGACGGCGTTGCGGAGTGGCCTTCTCGCTGCGACCATCCTTCGCACCCACGGACGACCTCGGTCGGTGACCGGCACGTCCATGGCCTGTCGGGGGAGCGGATCCGTCCGCACAGGTCCCCTGTCGACCACCGACCAGGGTCCTCAAGCGGTGAGCAACCGATCCGACGCGATCGGCCACCGACGGCGTCAGGCGCCGAGCCCCCGCAGCACGCCCTCGAGGGTGCGGGCGAAGGTCTGCTCGGTGAGCGCCATCATGTCGGGGAACAACGTCCAGGCCGCGCCGACCACGGTGATCGAGGTCAGCAGCTTGGCGGGCAGGCCGAGCAGGAAGACGTTGGCCTGGGGGGCGAAGCGGGCAGCCAGACCCAGCGCCAGCTCCAGCATCAGCATCACGCCCATGATCGGCAGCGCGAGCTCCACTCCGGCGCGCACCAGGGTGCTGATCAGGTCGATCGCCAGGCCGGCGAGTGCCGGGTCAGGGGACAGCGAGGCGTCCAGCGGTAGCACCCGCACGCTACCGACCAGCCCCGACACCAGCACCGTCAGACCGCCGGCGACCAGGAACAGGGTGGTGGCGGTGAGGTTGAACAGCCGGGCGTACACCCCGCCCTGCACCCCGCTGATGGGGTCGAAGACCTGGGAGACGAACAGCCCGGAGATCAGGTCCAGGATCCCACCGGCGACCATGAACAGGTAGATGATCATCCCGGTCAGGATGCCAAGCGCCCCGCCGATGGCGGCGTTGATGACCGCCGCGGTGATCAGGTCGCCGAGCTCGACGACCCCGTGGACCGGTCGGACGGCCGCCACCGCCACCCCGACGGTGAAGGCCAGACGTCCGGTGGCGGGGATGGAGCGGCCGATGATCGGCGAGGTCACGGCGAACGCCGCGATGCGTACCAGGGCGAGCACGAAGCCCACGCCCCAGGCCGCGTCGATCGGCACCTCGACGATCGCGCCCATGTCAGCCTGCGAACGACGGGATCGAACCCCACAGGTTCTGGGAGAACACGACCATCTCGCGCAGCATCCAGTTGCCGGCGAAGATCAGCACCATCCCGATGGCCACGACCTTGGGCACGAAGCTCAACGTCATCTCCTGGATCTGGGTGACGGTCTGGATCAGGGAGACGAACACGCCGATGAGCAGGGCCGTCAGCAGCAGCGGCATGGCGAGCTTGGAGGCCATGATCATCGCGTTCTGCGCGATTTCGAGGACCTGGGTGTCGGTCATGGCAGCGTCCTTCAGCCGAGCACGGAGCCGACCAGTGAACGCGACAGCAGCGCCCACCCGTCGACCAGCACGAACAGCAGCACCTTGAGCGGCAGGGACACGAAGATCGGTGGCAGCATCACCATGCCCAGTGACATCAGCACCGACGCGGTGACCAGGTCGATGACCAGGAACGGCACGAACACCACGAAGCCGATGGTGAAGGCCGTCCGCAGCTCGGAGATCACGAACGCCGGAACCAGCGTCGCCGGGCCGATGTCCTCGGGGGTGGCTGGATCGGGTTCGCCGGCCAGCTCGAGGAACATCCGTAGGTCGCGCTCGTCGGTCTGCGACAGCATGAACTCGCGCATCGGGTCGTAGCCGGCCTCGGCGGCCTCGAGCGCGTCGAGTTCCCCGGCCATCAGCGGTTCGAGCGCGACCTCGTTGACCTGTGAGAACGTCGGCCCCATCGAGAACAGCGACAGGAACAGTGCGAGGCCGACGAGCACCTGGGCGGGAGGGACGGTCTGCAGCCCCAGCCCCTGGCGGGCGAGACCGAGCACGACCACGAAGCGGGTGAAGGTGGTCATCAGCATCAGCAGGATCGGCGCGAGCGCCGCCACCGTGAGCATGACCAGGGTGGTCACCGTGGCCGACAGGCCCTCGTTACCGTCCACACTGATGGTGACCCCGGTGACCTCGCCGACTGCGGGCACGTCGGGCGGTTCGGCAACCTCGGGCGGCGCCGGCGGCACCGGCATACCCGGCGGGATCTGGAGATCGACGGGCTGAGCGAGCACGGGCCCGACACTCAGGAGCAGGGCCAGCGCCGCGAGCAGGACCACGGGCACGAGCCGGTCCACCCGCGCACGGCCGGTCGGCCGCGCACGGCACGTCGGCCAGGCACGGCGGGTCGGCCAGACACGGCCGGTTCGGGCGCTACCGGCGGAGGGGCACACGGAAGGGCCTCCCCTCAGAGGGGGTGCGGACCGTCAGCTCGCGCAGACGGTCGACGAGGCCGTTCCTTGGCCCTGCGATGGTCGGGGACGGGCGGCTCCGGGCCACGAGCGCCGCGAGGGCGCCGTCGAGGTCGGTGTCGTCCGTGGTGCTGGTGCTCACGACGGGGGCGTCCCTGCCCACGTCGGTGTCTGCGGAGGTCGTGCTCGCCGGCAGCGACACGACCGCGGACAGGTCGCTGTGCTGGCGGTGGTCGCCGGCCGGGTCGAGTTCGGTGATGAGGTGCACGCCCTTCTCCCCCGCGCCGACGAGCAGACGCTGCTCACCCACCGCGATGATGGCCACGACGGCGCTCTTGTGCAGTGCGGTGCGGCCGAGCACCCGAATGCTGTCGGGGGTGGTGGCCCGGTGTCGGCGTAGCAGGACCACCGCCGCGGCCAGGCCGGCGACGACGAGCAGCACGATCCCGGGGTTGTCGATCACGATGGCGACCGTCCCAGCAGCTCGGAGATGCGTACCCCCAGCTCGTCGCCGACCACCACGACGTCGCCGCGGGCCACCGGCGTGCCGTTGGCCAACACGTCGACGGGAGCGCCGGCGAGCCGGTCGAGCTCGACCACGGTGCCCTCCTGCAGACGCAGCAGATCACGCAGCGGGAGCTTGACCCGGCCGATTTCGACCGTGACGGTGAGTTCCACGTCGGCGAGCAGGTGCAGGTCTCCGGGGGCGCCGGGGCCGGCCCCGGAGGTCAGGTCTGGGAGCTCGGCGCGGACCGCAGTGTCTTCGGGCATGTGGGGCTCCCAGGCTCAGGTGCGCGGGGCGGCAGGAGGGTGTTCGACCTGGACGGCGACCTTGCGCCCGCGACGGCCGAGATGGGCGCTACCCACCACCTGGCCCTCGAGGACCAGGTCAGCGGGACGGGTGGCGAGGTGGTCCAGACGCAGGACGTCACCGGGAACGAGTCCGGCGACGACCGCGGCGGGCAGCGGGCTGGCACCCAGTCGGACGCACAGCTCGAGGGGGGCGTCGAGCACCGCCTCGGTCACGGCGCGAAACGTCGTCGCGTCGTCGCGGTCGTCCATCTCCTCGACGGCCAGCGTGTCGAGGTGGGCCATCAGCGGCGCGACGGGGTAGGCCAACGTGACCAGGCCCTGACCGGCGAGGTCACCGCGGACCTCCGCCCGGTAGGTGAGCAGCACCAGCGGGTCCCCGGGAGTACCCAGCTGCAACGGTTGGGGCGTGACCTCGAAGGCGGTGAGCTGCGAGGTACCCGACCCCAGTTCGCCCAGCGAAGCATCGACAGCTGTCACGCCAGGCCCGAACAGCTCATGGGTGATCAGCGCCACCTCGAGGTCGGTGGGGTGGCGCACAGCCGGGGCGGTGGAGGCGTCACCGGGGCCGCCGAGCAGCCGCTCGACGAACAGCAGCGCGAACGGCAGGTCGATCTGGAGCAACGCGGTGGTGTCCATGACGTCGACATGGATGCTGGCCAGCGCTGTGGGGTGCGGCAACGACCGCGCGAAGTCGTCGATGGACAGCTGGTCGGTGGAGACGTGCTCGACCTCGATGACCGCATGGCTCCCCGCACTCCAGGCAGTGGCGATGTGACGCGCAAAGGTGTCGTGGGTCGCCTCGAGCACCGCCACCGCGTCCCGACCGATCCGGCTCGGACGCCGGAAGTCGACCGGAGCGACGGTGGCGGTCGACTCGGCGAACATCGTGCCCACGGACCACCTCCACGCTTCGCCGACTCCCATCGACCGTGAAGGTTCTGGTTCAAGCGCTGTGCGTGGAGGCCGGGCTCATTGCAGCAGCAGTTCGACGAGCACGACCCGGCGCACCACGTCCTCGCCCCAGATGTCCCGGGCATGGGCGGTGAGCCTCAGGCGCAGCTGCTCGGAACCCTCCACGCTACGCAACTGATCGGCGCTCATGCCGGCGACTTCACGCAGCAGGGCGTCCTGCAGCAGCGGGATGCTGGGCTCCACCACCGCAGGATCCTGGCCGTCGACCAGCACGATGGCGATGCCGACCCGCGCATGGCGCAGGGCCTCCTCGCCGGTGGTGGTGGTCAGCGGCTCGAGGCTGACGATCTCGCCGTCCTCGGGCTCGGGCGGTTCACCTTCCCCGTCGAGCAGGAAGTACCACACGCCGCCGCCGGCCAGCAGCAGCAGCGCAGCCAGCGCCAGCAGCACCACCAGCTTGCGCCGACCACCGGCGGACGGCTCGTCCCCGGCGATGAGCTCGACCTCATCCACGATTGCGCTCATGTTTCCGGTTCCTGCAGCAGGACCACCACGTCGACCCGGCGGTTGCGGGCCCGGCCCTCCGCGGAGTCGTTGGACGCGAACGGCCGGTACTCGCCGTAACCCACCGCGCCGACCCGGTCGGGGGCCAGCCCGTGGTCCTCGACCATGCTCGACAGCACGGCGACAGCTCGATCGGTCGACAGGTTCCAGTTGGAATACCCCGCCCGGTCGAGGGGCACGGTGTCGGTGTGGCCCTCGACCTGGACGTCGTTGGGGAAGCTGCGCAGGGTCTCGGAGATCACCTCGATGATCTCTGCACCGACGGGGCCGATGGCGGTCGAGCCGAGCGCGAAGAGCACGCGGTCGGAGGCGATGGTCACCACCAGGCCACGTTCGGTGCGGCGCTGGTCGACGTGCAGTTCCACGCCCTCGGCCTGCAACGCGGTGGTGAGCGCCTCCTGGACCTGGTCCATCTGCGCTTCCATGTCCGCCCGGCGCTGGGCATCACCGAGCATCTGCTGCTCGACGGGACCGAGGACGCGGTGGCTCTGCTCGGCCTCGAGTTCCTCGATCAGCGCCAGCAGTTCGTCGGCGTCGGGGGCATCGTCCTCCGCGTCGACCCGTTCGACGAAACGGCTGGGGATCGTCGGCGGCCGGTCGGGTTCGCCGGGCGGAACCGCCGCGATGTCGGGCAACAGACCGTCGCCGGCGGGCATCACCCCGTCGCCCGACTCGTTACCGAACGGCACTCTCAGCCCCTGGACGAACGCGGTGAACTTGATCGTGTCGATCTCACTCATCGCATACAGCATCACGAAGAACGCCATCAGCAGCGTGATCGCATCGGCGTAGGTGGTCAGCCAACGGCCCTTGGGGTCTTCCTCAGCTTCGCCGCTGCCCCGCCGGCGCCCGGCGGTGCGCGTCGTCGCCGAGCGCCTGGGGTCACCGGGCATCAGGCCGCCGCCTCGGAACGGTCACGCTTGAGCCGGTCGCCCACGCCGATGCGCTGGGACGGAGGCAGGTAGGCCTCGAGCCGCTCGATGATCCCACGGGGGCTGGCTCCACGCCGGATCGTGAGCAGCCCGTCGAGGGCGACGTCGAGCACGGCCATCTCGGCGGCGTTGAGCCGTTCCATGCGGGCCGCGATCGGGTTGAACAGCAGGTTGGCGATCAGCACCCCGTACAGGGTGGTCAGCAGCGCCAGTGCCATGCCGCGGCCGAGCTGACCCGGATCCTCGAGGTTGCCGAGCATGTTGATCAACCCGATGACGGTGCCGACCATCCCGAAGGTCGGCGCGTACCCGCCGAGCTGCTTGAAGAACCCGATCGCGGTGCGGTGGCGCTCGTCGGTGGCGGCGAGTTCGATCTCCAGGGTCTCGCGCACCACGTCCTCGTCGGCGCCGTCCACCAGCATCTGCACGCCGAGTTGGAGGAAGCGGTCGTCGATCTCCTCCATCTCGCGTTCGAGGGCGAGCATCCCCTCGCGCCGGGCGGTCTCGGCCAGCCGCGCGAGCTGGGTGATGGTGTCCTGCACGTCGGGCACCTCGGCCCGGATCGCCTTCAGGGCACTCTTGGGCATCATCGACAGCTCGGAGGTGCGGTAGGCCATCAGCCCCGCCCCCACGGCCGCGGTGAACACCAGCAGAAACGACGAGGGACCGATCAACGGACCCAGCGAGTTGCCGTCGATCATCATCGCCGCGATGATGCCGATGAACACCAGGGCCATGCCGCCGAGGAACATCGGGTCGATGCCCCCCTCCTCGTCGGGAACGACCGACAGGCTGCGGGCGGCGGCGCTGGGCGTCGCCGGGGAGGGCAGACCGGAACGGTCGAGGAGCGTGGCGGTCTCGCGTTCGTCGCGCAGGTCTTCGGCGGTGACCAGCAACGAGGCACGAAAGCGGCGGATGCCCTCCACCACGTCGACGGGGTGTTCTTCGACGTAGACGCGGCGGCCGTCGACCAGGGTGATGACGGTGTCGGGGGTGGTCTCGACGGATTCGATCAGATCGGCGTTGAGGTACAGGGGCTGGCCGCGCAAGCGGTGCAGAAGAATCACCCGAGCACCTCCATGTGTCTCGTGGTCACCGCAGCGTCCGTGCGCGGTCCGTGACCCCTCCCGTCGACCGGCGGACGGCCGGGTCAAGCGTGAGCGGCGGGTGGTCCCGACCCGATGCGCACGACTGGGAGTCGGCGCCGAGCGGACGGCCGACCCCCGAACATGGGCGCGCCGCCGGGCCCTCGACGGGCTCGGCGGCCGTGGCGCCAGTCGGTGGGGTGCGCCCGGCGCGCCCCGGATCCGGGTCAGCGCTTGAGGTTGACGAGCTCCTGCAGCAGCTCGTCCGAGGTGGTGATGGTGCGGGCGTTGGCCTGGAAGCCGCGCTGGGCGAGGATCAGGCCGGTGAACTCGGCCGCGAGATCGACGTTGGACATCTCGAGGGTGCCGGCCTGCAACCTCCCGTGGCCCTCCATGCCTCCCGGTGCACCGTAGATCGGAGGACCGGAGGCGACGGACTCGGCGAACAGGCCGTTGCCGGCCCGCTGGAGACCACCATGACTGGGGAAGCGCGCGAGCACCATCTGGGCGATGACTTCGGCCGATCCGTCCTGGGCGAGGCCGACGACCTCTCCGAGCTGGTTGATGCCGACGTCGGTGTAGTCGTCGAAGTCGACCCGGATCGGCGCGCCGGGAGCGCCGTCGACCAGGGACAGGACCCGCTCGCCGTTGGGGCTGACCAGTTGGCCATCGGAGTCGAAGGAGAACGCGCCGGCGCGCATGTAGAACTGGGCGCCGCCCGCCGCCTCGACCACGAAGAAGCCGGTGCCCTGGATGGCGACGTCCGTCGGGCGTCCGGTCAGCTGCGAAGCGCCCTGGGTGTCGATCATGTCGGTGGAGGCAACCTGGACGCCGAGCCCGATCTGCATCGGGTTCTGCCAGCCCGCACCACCCGGCCCCACCTGACCGGCGGCGCCACCGCGGATGAGCTGGGTGAGCGTCTCCTGGAAGGTGGTGCGCTGGGCCTTGTAGCCGGGGGTGTTGACGTTGGCGATGTTGTTGCCGGTCACGTCCATCATGGTCTGGTGGGAGCGCAGCCCGGAGACTGCCGAGAACATCGAGCGCAGCATGGGGAATCCTCGTTGTCAGGTGTTGGTGGCGACGCCGTCGGCGGCGTCGCCGGAACCATCGGCGGTGACATCCGTGTCGTTCGCGGCGGCAGGGTCGTCGTCGCGCGGAGCGGGTGCAGCGAGGACGGCGTCCTCGCCTTCCAGGACGTTCCCGGTGGGATCGTCGGTCGGATCGGGGCTGGTGGCGCCGGGGGCGGCGCCAGGGTCGGGGGCGGTGGGTGCGGCGTCGGGTACGGCGGGCACCGAGTCGGCGGTGCCGGCCCCGGTGTCGGTGCCGGCGGCGGCGCTCCCGCCGCCGTTGCTGGGCACACCGTCGACGGCGGAGACCACGTCGGTGTTCAGGGGAGGGGGCGGGGGCAGCGGCGCCCCGTTGCGGCGGATCTCGGTCACCGCCGCCAGCACGACCTCCGTGCCGGAGACGCTGAGCACGGGGCCCATGGCCGTGTAGCGCACCGCATCGACCACGCCGTGGACCTGTGCCCCGTCGGGGCCGGCGGCGGTGACCTCGGCGCCAACCATGCTGGCGGCGAGCACCGCCTGCTGGAGGCCGAGGTCGCGCTGCTGGAGGCTGGCCATCTGCATGGTCGCGTCGAGCTGGGCGAGCTGCGCGGTCTGCAGCATCAGGTCTCCGGGATCGGAGGGCTCGAGCGGACTCTGGTACTGCAGCTGGGCGACCAACAGCCGAAGGAACCCGTCGCTGCCGATCCCGGTCAGCGAGTGCAGTGCGGATTCCGATGCGGCGTGGCTGCCCATCATCGGTGGGCTTGCGGCCATCCCGGCGATCGTGTCGGGCATCGTCGGTCACCTCCTCATAGTCTGAGGCCGCTGCGGCGCGCCCGGCGGGCACGTGCGGCATCTTGGTCGCGTCCATCCGGAACCGGCCCGGCCTGCTCGTCACCGCCGGCCTCGCCGTCGCCTTCGCCATCGCGAGCGAGGTCGAAGCCCTGCTGTTCGAGCAGTGCCTCGGCGTCACGCAGCAGGTCGTCACCGACGTCGGAGTCGCCGCTGAGCACGCTCAGGCGCAGTCCGCCGTCGTCCATCGCAACCCGCACGCGGACCTCACCGAGGTCGAGGGTGAGCTGACGGGGCGGCGGCAGGTTCTCGAGCCGCTGGGCGGCGTCGAGGATGCGCTGGACCTGCGGAGGCAGCGCGCTCATCCGGGCTGCGGCCCGCAGGGTGGCCTGCGCCACCTCGGCGTTGGCTTCGGCCGGCGGGGCGACGGAGGTGGCGAAGCGGAAGGCCTCGGCGTCCGTCGCGACCCGGACGAACTCGGGCCGGGCAGAACGCGCGCTGCCCGGCGCGAGGTGGTCGGGCGGGGTGAACGGCCGGGCCTGCCCGGTGTCACGCGCCTCGCCCAGCTCCCCCTCGCCGCGGGCCGGGCGGGCGGCTACGGACGCCTGCGTGGCGACCGCGGCCGGCTCGGGATCCTCGCCGTCGTGATCCTCGTCGTCGTTCGCCGGGGGCGCGTCGGCCGCGGACGCGTCAACCGCGTGCTGGGCAGCACCGGCCGGGGTCTCGCCGGCCTCGGCGTCGGAGGCGACCACGTCCTCGTCGAGCCTGCCGGTGTGTCCAGACGCCTCGTCGGACGCCGCCTCGACGTCGACCACGTCGGCGAACGCCTCGTCGAGCTGCTCGCCCTCGACCAACCCGCCGTCGACCAACCCGCCGTCGACCAACCCGGCGTCGACCAGCGGGGTGTGGGGGGCGGCTGCGAGTTCGGCGTGCGTGCCGATCAGCCCGAGCAGGGTGGCGCCGTAGCCGACCGTGACGTCGGTGGGCGCGGCTACCAGGAGGTCCTCGAGATCGATGAACTCGTCGAGCACGTCGGGCTGCCTGCCGTCGGCCGTTCCGGTCGCCACCCCGCCATCGGCTTGGACCGCGGCGGCGCGCAGCTGCGCACGCAGGGCCGCCAGGAAGTTCACCGGACGCTCGTGCCCGGTCTGCTCGGCGTCTCGGAGGGTCCCGCCGTGCGCACGGCCGGCGTCGTGCCCAGCCCGGCCGGGCGTGCGGTCGGGGACGTTGCCGCGCTCGCTGACGGGACGGGCACCCCGGCCCACGGCGGCGTCCACTCTCCCCTGGCCGGCCGGCTGCGCCGGGGCACGGGAAGGCCGGTTGGTCATCGCACCGGCGTCGATCATCGCAGCTCCTGCCAGGTGGCCACGACCCGCGGCACGTAGGCCTGGGTCTCGGCGATGCGGGGGATACCCCCCGCGCGGGAAACGCGGTTGGGACCCGCGTTGTAGGCGGCAAGCGCCAGCTCGACGCTGCCGAAGCGGTCGAGTTGTTCACGCAGGTAGCGGGCACCGCCCGCCAGGTTCTGACGCGGGTCGTGGGGGTCGACCCCGAGCCAGTCGGCGGTCCCCGGCATCAGCTGGGCCAGTCCGATGGCGCCGGCGTGGGAGATCACCCCCTGGTCGAAGTTGGACTCGTGACGCACCACCGCGGCCAGCAGTGCCGGCTCAATGCCCGCATCGCGCGCAGCCTGGTCGATGGCCTGGGCCCACGGCCGGCCCTGCTCGGGCAGGCGGGCAGCCAGGGCGGCCGCGCTGGCGCTGCTCGACGCGTCGCCCGGAGGCAGCTGGCCGGGTCGCTGTGCGCCGGGCAACGCGCGGGGCTGAGCGGTGGCCGCGGTGCCCGCTCCAGCGTCGGGCGCGAGCACGCCCAGCGGGGAGCTGGCCGGCGACGACGTCGAGGTGGCGCCGATCACCGGCACCCCGCCGCGAGCACTGGGAGGAGCGAACGCGTCGATGCGCGCCTGGATCGCGGCGATCCGGGTGGTGACGGCGTCCATCCCGCTCGGGGCGATCATGCCCGCCGCCTGCGCCAGCCGGTCAGCCCAGCCTCGTCGAGCCGGCGCCCGTCGACCTTCGCGTCCTCTCGGGCGGCTTCGTGCTCACGACGTTCGGCGAGCCGCTCGACCGAGCGGCGCTCGATGGCGGCCAGGGTGCGGCGTCGCTCGGCGATCGCGACGGTGCGTTCGGCGTTCTCCTCGGCGAGTTGGGCGGTGACCACCGCGTCCTGCAGGGCGAGGGACACCAGCCGGTCGACGACCAGACCGCCCGGGTCGGTGGCGCTGCCCGCGGCGGGCAGCAGTGCAGCGCGGGCGGCAACCGCGGCCCGGCTGGCGGCCACGGCCGCGTCGTGCTCGCGCTGCGCGGCGGCCTTCTCGGCCAGCCGACGCTTCTCCACCAGATCACGGACGTGGAGCAAGGTTTCGAGACGGTCGCGCTTCATGCGGCGGACTCCTCGGCCTGGTGCAGCCGGGTTGCGAGTTCGGTCAGGGCCGGCCACGAACGTTCCGGCGGGCAGACCTCGTCGGCGGGTTGGGACAGGAAGGCGATCAGCTCACGTTCGAGCCCGAGCGCAGCGTCGGCGACCGGGTCGGAACCGGACACGTACGCACCGACCTCGACGAGGTCGCGGATACGTTCGGCGGCGGCCAGGCCCCGGCGGATGGTGGTGGCCGCGGCCTGCTGCTCGGAGGTGGTGACGGTCGGGGCCAGCCGCGACAGACTCTGCAACGGGTCGATGGCGGGGAAACGCCCGGCGGAGGTCAGCGAACGGTCGAGCACGAGGTGCCCGTCGAGGATCGCCCGGCAGGCGTCCGCGACCGGCTCGTCGTGGTCGCCGCCCTCGACCAGCACCGTGTAGAAGCCGGTGATGGTGCCGGTGGGCCGCGGACCGGCGCGCTCCAGCAGCCGGGGCAGCAGCGCGAACACGCTCGGCGGGTAGCCGCGCGAGGTCGGCGGCTCACCGGCGGCCAGCCCGATCTCGCGCTGAGCGGTGGCCAGCCGGGTGATCGAGTCGACGGTGAGCAGCACGTCCGCGCCTTCGTCCGCGAAGGCTTCGGCGATGCGGGTGGCCAGCAGGGCCGCGCGCAGCCGCTTGAGCGCCGGCTCGTCGGAGGTGGACACGACCACCACGCTGCGGGCCAGGCCCTCCTGACCGAGCACATCCTCGATGAACTCCCGGACCTCCCGGCCCCGCTCCC
>SLLJ01000265.1 GCA_007134165.1 Nitriliruptoraceae bacterium
GCACCGGCGGGTGCGGTCCGTCACGACCAGGGAGCCGACCGTCGTGTCACGTGCGTACCGCTTCAGCCTCAACGGCAGCGACCTCGAACCGGGCCACCAGCAGTTGGTCATCGACCAGGTCGGCCTGCGCTTCGGCGGGGTCCAGGCCCTCAAGGAAGTCAGCCTCGAGGTCGTGCAGGGCGAGATCCACGCCATCATCGGCCCCAACGGTGCCGGCAAGACTTCGCTGCTCAACTGCATCAGCGGCGTCTATCGCCCCCAGGAGGGCGGCATCCGGCTGCACACCGGATCGGGTGAGGCCTCCGATCTGACCAAGACCCGCCAGCACCAGATCGCCCGACTCGGGGTGGCGCGGGCGTTCCAGAACATCGAGTTGTTCAAGCACATCAGCGTGCTCGACAACCTCATGCTCGGCCGCCACGTGCACATGAAGCACTCGGTGTGGCGCTCGGCACTGTTCTTCGGCCCCGCCCGGCGCCAGGAGATCGAGCACCGCGAACTCGTCGAAGAGGTCGTGGACTTCCTCGAGATCCAGGCCCACCGCCACGCGCACGTCGGCGCGCTGTCCTACGGCCTGCAGAAGCGGGTCGAGGTCGGCCGGGCGATCTGCTTGCAGCCCGCCCTGCTGCTGCTCGACGAGCCGATGGCCGGCATGAACACCGAGGAGAAGGAGGACATGGCCCGCTTCATCCTCGACGTCAACGACCTCGCCGGGGTCACCGTGGTGCTCATCGAGCACGACATGGAGGTGGTCATGGACATCTCCGACCGGGTCAGCGTGCTGGACTTCGGGGAGAAGATCACCACCGGCACCCCTGACGAGGTCAAGGCCGACCACCGGGTCATCGAGGCCTATCTCGGGGAGGACGCCGCATGAGCGCCCAGGACCGTTCCACCAGCAGCGCGTCCGCGACCGGGACGCTGGGCTCCGACAGCATCGTGCGCCCGACCGAGCCGGCACCCGAGACCATCCCCGACGGGATGACCTTCCCCAAGCTGCTCGACCAACTCGCCGCCCAGCACGGCGACTCCGGCATCGCCCTGCAGGAGAAGCGCTACGGCATCTGGCAGCCGATCACCTGGGAGGGCTACCGCCGCCGGGTGCGCGACTTCGCCCACGGACTCGCCGAGCTCGGGGTGTCGGCCGGCGACGTGGTCGCCGTGCTCGGCGACAACCGGCCCGAGTGGCTGATCAGCGAGCTCGCCGCCCAGTCAATCGGCGCGGCGGTGGTCGGGATCTACCCCACCAGCGTCGGGGAGGAGATCGTCCACATCCTTTCTTACGCCTCGGTCAAGGTGGTCATCGCCGAAGACCAGGAGCAGGTCGACAAGCTCATCCGGTTGTGGGACGAACTGCCCGAGGTCACCACGGTCGTCCACTATGACCCACACGGACTCGAGCACTACCACCAGCCCTACCTGCTCGACTTCATCGACGTCGAGGAGCGCGGCCGCGCCTACGGCCAGAAGCACCCCGGCTGGCTCGACGAGCAGGTCGCCTCCGGGCGCTCCAGCGACATCGCCGTGATCTGCACCACCTCGGGCACCACCGCGCGACCCAAGCTCGGGATGTTGTCGCACGCCAACCTGCTGGCCATGGGCCGCAGCCTGATGGCCATCGACCCGATCCTGGCCAAGGCCCGCTACGTCAGCTTCCTGCCGTTCGCCTGGATCGGCGAGCAGATGCTGACCTTGGCCTGCGGGCTGCAGGCCGGGTTCACGATCTCGTTCCCAGAGGAGGCGGGCACCGTCAAGGCCGACATGCGCGAGATCGGCCCCGACGTGATGTTCAGCCCGCCCCGGATCTGGGAGGACATGGTCTCCGACGTGCAGGTGCGCGTCGGTGAGGCCGGCTGGCTCAAGCGGGCGATGTTCGCCTGGGGCTACCGGGTGGGCGAGCAGGTCGCCGACCGCCGGGTGCGCGGCGATCGCCCCAACCCGCTGCAGGCGGTGCTCGGGGCCATCGCCGAGGTGACCACGCTGCGCCCTACCCGTGAGCAGCTGGGCATGACCCGGGTCAAGCGCTGCTACACCGGTGGCGCCCCGCTCGGTCCCGACGTGTTCCGCTTCTTCCACGCCATCGGGGTCAACCTCAAGCAGATCTACGGACAGACCGAGATCTGCGGCATCGCGGTGGTCCACCGCGACGACGACCTGCGCTTCAACACCGTGGGCACCCCGATCCCGGCCACCGAGATGACCATCGGGGACAACGGTGAGGTGCTGCTGCGCTCACCGGCGGTGTTCCAGGGCTACTACCGCAACGAGGCGGCCACCGCCGAGGCCATCGACGAGGACGGCTGGCTGCGCACCGGCGATGCCGGCTACCTCGAGGACGGCGGCCATCTGGTGATCATCGACCGCGCCAAGGACGTGATGACCGCCTCCGACGGCACCCGGTTCAGCCCGGCCTTCATCGAGAACAAGATCAAGTTCAGCCCCTACGTCGAGGAGGCGGTGGTCTTCGGCGGCAGCGACGACCGGCCCTACATCACCGCGATGGTCACCATCGACCTCAACACCGTCGGGGCCTGGGCGGAGCGCAACCACCTGTCCTACACCACCTACACCGACCTGGCGCAGAAGCCCGCCATCTACCAACTGATCGCCGGCGAGGTGCACCGCGCCAACGCCGACCTTCCCGAGAGCATCCAGGTGCGCCGGTTCCTGCTGCTGCACAAGCAACTCGACCCCGACGACGACGAGATCACCCGCACGCGCAAGGTGCGGCGCAACGTGATCGAGGACCGCTACGGGCCGCTGATCACCGCGCTGTACGCCGACGTCGAGGACGTCACGGTGACCAGCAAGGTCACCTACCAGGACGGGACCTCGGTCGAGCGGCGGATCACGCTCGCCATCCAGCCCATGGACGACTACACGCCACCGCCGGTCAAGCGCCGGTTCGCGTGGGGCGCACGCTAGGAGCCGCCGTGGACACCTTCATCCAACTCACCATCCTGGGCCTGGCCAACGGCGCGATCCTCGCGCTCGCCGCGCTCGGCTTCGTGATCATCTTCAAGGCCACGGGCGTCATCAACTTCGCCCAGGGCTTCTTCCTGCTCGTCGGCGCCTACGTGGTGTGGTCGATGGTCGTGCAGGTCGGGCTGCACTGGACCCTGGCCGTGGCCGTCGCCCTGATCGTCGCGGTGGCGATCGGGCTGACCACCGAGCGGTTCGTGCTCAGACCCCTGGTCGGCGAGAACGTCATCTCGGTCATCATGGTCACCATCGGGCTCGCCTCCATCCTCGAGGGCGGCGTGCAGTTCATCTGGGGCACCGAGCCCCAGCGCATGCCGCCGTTCATCCCCCGCGGCACCGTCGAGATCCTCGGCGCACAAGTGTCCACGACGCGCATCTGGGCGGTGCTCATCGCCGGGATCGCGATGCTGGCCATCACCGTGTTCTTCCAACGTTCACGGCACGGCATCGCGATGCGGGCGGTAGCCGACGACCAGCAGGCCGCGATGGTGGTCGGCATCAGCGTGCGCCGGGTCTTCGCCCTGGCCTGGGCGCTGGCCGCGATCAGTGCGGTGCTCGCCGGGATCATCGTCGCCAACATCCTCGGGGTGTCGGGCGAGGTCGCGGTGTTCGGGCTGCTGGTGTTCCCGGTGGTCATCCTCGGCGGGCTGGACTCGGTCCCCGGCGCGATGATCGGTGGGGTCATCATCGGTCTGCTCAACGCCTACACCGCCGGCTACGTCGGGGGCGGCCTGCAACAGGTCATCCCGTTCGTGGTGCTCGTGCTGAGCCTCCTCGTGCGGCCCTACGGGCTGTTCGGCGAGGTCCGCATCGAACGAGTCTGAGGGGAACGACATGGCCACCGCCACCGGCGTCTACCACACCACCTACCGTTCGGACCTGGCGCTTCGGGCGACCCGGGCCGAGTTCGTCCGGCTCGGGCTGATCGCCCTGCTGCTGATCAGCCTGCCGTTCATCCTCAGCCCGTTCTGGCTGACGATCGCCAACAACATCGGCATCGCGATCGTCGGCGCGGTCGGGCTCAACATCCTGACCGGCCACA
>SLLJ01000384.1 GCA_007134165.1 Nitriliruptoraceae bacterium
ACCTGCGCATCACCGTCGAGGTCGCCGCGCAGCCGGGCCCGGATGTTGCGCCCTGGATCGACGTCGTCGACGTGGATGCTGACGTGGAAGGTGTAGGGGATCGGGGGCACGACCAGCCCACTGAGCACCCCACCCGCCTGCAGGCCGCCGCCGTGGATCTCGTCGTCGCGCAGCCACTTCCACCAGCCGGGGAAGTCATCGACCTGCGCCATGGTCGAGAACACGTCGAGCGGGCTGCCCTCGAACAGGTAGCGCCCGTCGAGGGTGAGTACGTAGAGGGGATCCGGCAGGCGGGTGCCTCCCTGGTGGTCGGCTCCTACGACCGCCTCCCGACGACCTGGGCGTAGAGTACGGCCTGCACCCGAGTCGGGGGCTGACGGGACGCGGCTGGTCCACCACCACGTGAGAGGACACTCGCGCCAGCAGGGACGAAGACCGGTGCCGTCTGGCTCCTGGCTGACGGTCCGGGTCAGCTGGCAACGCACGCGTACGCCTGGCGCGGTCCGGCGCACCCTGGACAGGTCCGACCCATCGAGTAGCCTGCCCGCGTGGATCTCAACCTCGGTAAGCGGGCCGACTACTCGATCCGGGCGGTGCTCGACCTCGCCCGGCACTACGGCGTCGGCCGGCGCACCGCGGCCCAGATCGCCCAGTCCATGCAGATCCCGACCACCTACCTTCCTGCCCTGCTCGCCGAGCTGGTCCGGGCCGGGCTGGTGGACTCCACCCCGGGCCGCGGCGGCGGCTACGAGCTGGCCCGCTCCCCCGAGCGGATCAGCCTGCTGGAGGTGATCGAGAAGACCGACGGACCCATCATGGCGCAGGAATGCGTGCTGCGCGGCGGACCGTGCCACTGGGCCGACGCCTGCGCGCTGCATCGACCGTGGGCCGAAGCTCAGGAAGCATTCCGCGACCACTTGGCCGGCATCGCCCTGCGGCGGCTGGTCGACGAGGACGAGCAGACCATCCGGCACGCCCCTGCCGCGCCGGCCTCACGAACGGCGACCGGTCCGTAGTCAGGCACCGTCGAGGGGGGTCGCTGCTCGAAATGGCGGTCGCGGCGGTGGGTCGGCCCGCGGGGACCGATCCGGCTTCCCTGGGCATCCATCGGATCGGTCACGCCCGCACGACCCGCTCGGCGATCACCAGCACGCTCCGAGACACCCCGCGTGCTCAGCGCACCACGATCACGACCTCGCCGTCGGGATGCAGGCTGCACGCCCCCTGGAGCACCCCGGGAGAGGAGAAGCTCTGCACCAGCGTCTGACCGGCCGGCACGGTGTACGGACCGACCTCGTGGGCCTCGGTGTCGTGGTTGCGGATCTCCAGTCGATCACCGACCTTCAGCTCCAGCCGCTGCGGGAGCACCTCCACGTCCTCGCCCGCCGCCAGCCGTTCCGCGGTACCGAGCGGGACCTCGACGACCAGATGTTCGGCCCGCAGGCTTCCCAGGGCGATCACCAGCAGCAGCACCGCCAGCGGTACGAGCACGAAGGCCAGCGGTAGCAGCAGGCCGCGGCCGCCTCGTCGTTGGGATGTCGTGGCCTCGTCCACGGTGCCTGCCTCCCTGTCCGGTCGTCCGGGTCAGATGTCACGGCGACGGATCGCGATGGCCGCAAGCGCGAGGGGGCCGAGCGTCCAGGCCACCAGGCTGCCGACCAGCACGCCAACCGCTCCCGCACGCCCGACCCGGTCGATCAGGTACGCGCCGAAAGGTCCGAGCGCGCCCGGGCCCTCGACCAGGAGCAGAACCAGCACCCTGGCCGCCTCGATGGGGTTCACCAGGACTGCGGCCAGCAGTCCGCTGGGCCCCAGGCGGAGTCCCGGCGCGACCCCGGCCAGCAGCAGATCGAGGCCGAGCGCCAGGAGCAGCCACATGGCGGCAGCGGCCGTGGTCGCCTGCTGATGGGTCGCTGCCAGCGCGGCGATCGCCACGCCGATCGCCACCGACGCCGCGGCGGCTGCCAGCGCGACGACCACGACCTTGGCAAGCGTGGCTACCTCGGCAAGGGTCGCGACGGTGGAGATGAGCAGCCCGCCGACCCCCAGACCGAAGGCCACCACGGCCCACACGGCCAGCAGCCCAGCCAGGAAGGAGCCCATCGGCAGCACCGTGCGGCTGATCGGCTGGCTGGCGAACATCGCCAGCAGGCCGCGTTCCCGATCCCTGGCCAGACTGCCGGCACCGAGCAGCATCCCGATCAGCGGGGGCAGCAGCAAGGTGACCTGCACGAGTCCGTCGGTCGCAGCTCCGGCCCCGGCCAGACCGAGTGAGGCGAAGGAGCGCAGCCCCGAGAACGTCGCGCCGAGTGCCGCTGCTGCGAAGATGCCGGCGCCGATCATCACCCAGCGGGTGCGCGCCGCTCCACGCAGTTCGAAGGCGGCGAGGCCGAGGGTCTGCTGGATCGCGCTCATCCCGTCGCCTGACGAGGGCTGCTCGGGCCCTCCGGTTCGTGACCATGCTCGCAGTCGGCCGAACCCTCGGCAGGGCCGATCGGCGGCACGATCCGGCCCCCGGAGATCCGTGCGGTCCGGTCGGCGGTGCCGCCGAGTTCGACCGGCGAGGGCGTCGCGATCACGACGCTGACGCCGCGATCGGTCGCCCGCCGCAGGACACCGCCCAGCGCGTCGAATCCCGACGCGTCGAGGTTGGCGGTGGGCTCGTCCAGGAGCAGCAACCGCGGCTCGCCGAGCAGGGCGATCGCGATGGCGATGCGTTGGCGCTGGCCGCCCGACAGCTCGGCGACCGGCTGGTCCAGCCGGGGCAGGAAACCCTCCGGCAGCTCGACCAGCGGCTGACGGCGACCGCGGAGCCGACCGAACAGCTCCAGCAGCTCCGAGCCGGTGGCCCAGCCCGGCAGCCCCGGCGTCTGCGGGAGGTAGCTCAGCGCTCGACGGCTCGACGGCCGGCGGTCGAGGGGCCGGCCGTCGATCCAGCACTCACCGCTGGCCGCGACAAGACCGGCGATGCAGCGCAGCAGGGTCGTCTTGCCGCTGCCGTTGTCGCCGGCGAGCACGACCGAGCTGCCGGCCGCGACGTCGAGGTCGATCCCGTCGAGGACCTTGTGGCCTCCGAACGCCTTTTTCAGACCACGGACCCGCAACCGCGGGGTCGCATCATGCAGCGATGGCATGGGGCACCTCCCCAACCGTCGTTCGACGGGGCTGCTGCCACACCAGCAGCGTGAGCAACGGAAGGAGCAGCAGCCCGGCACCCGCGAACCCCAACCAGCGAGCGAGCGGCTCCGCCGCCGGTGCCTCGACCATCGGGGACACCGGGATGGTGAGGGGGAGCTCATCGACGACGACCGGAGCCTGCCGACCCCAACGCTCCTGAACGGCACGCAGCACGCGGAACCCCGGCCCATCAGCGACCGCGAGCAGCTCAGGGTGACGTCCGAGCAGCCGATCCACCGAGCCACCCTCGACGTGCGGGGTTGCCCCCCGTCCGGGGGTTCGGGCTTCGAAGCCGCGGTAGGTGCTCCACAGGTTGCCGGTCCCTTCCCGGCTGAACACGAGCCCGGGCAACTGTCCACCCTGGGGCAGGACCTGGATCCGGTTGTTCACGAAGCTGTTGGCGCGGAAGGACGCACGGGCCGAGGGGTAGGCCGCGATCCCGATCGTGTTCCGAGCGACGGTGTTGGCCGAGATCTCGGCCGGGACCTCGCCCCCCGGCGGACCATCGAGGTGGATCCCGACCCGGTTGTCGATCAGCACGTTCTGCACCGCCTCGACGTCGACGACGTCCTTGAGCAGCACCCCGAAGCCGGTGGACGCGGAGGTGGAGCCTTCGATGCGGTTGCGCAGCAGGAGGACCGGCCCGCGGTACATCAGCACGGCCCCGGAAAGGTTGTCGAGGAAGTGGTTCTCCACCAGCGTGAGGTCCGTGGCGAACATGGAGTGCACCGCGTAGCGGCTGGTGGCCACCTCGTTGGTGTCGAGCAGGGCCCCTGACCCGAAGGACACGTAGATCCCGTCCCGGCTGTCGGACACC
>SLLJ01000455.1 GCA_007134165.1 Nitriliruptoraceae bacterium
CCCCGCCGCAGGACGCCTCCTACTCCAGTAGCCGCACCCCACCGGCCACCTTCGACGCACAGGGCTCGACGACCTTCGAGCCCGTCGAGGTGGACGTCGAGGTGGTGCCGGGCGTGGACGGGACCCGTTTCGACCCGGAGCGCAGCGCCGAACAGCTCACCAGCCTGCTGCGCGACGGGGGCCGCAGCGTCGGGCTGCGCCTCGAACCGGTCGAGCCCGAGTTCTCGACCGAGCGCGCGACCGAGCTCGGCCCCACCCACCTGCTCGGCACCTTCACGACCTACTTCACCGCCGGACAGTCGCGCAGCCGCAACATCCAGCGGCTCGCCGACCTCATCGACGACACCGTGGTGCTGCCCGGCGAGGAGTTCTCGATCAACGACATCTCCGGGCCGCGCACCTGCTCGGCCGGCTTCCTGCCCGCCGGCACGATCGTGGCCGGTGAGCTGGTCGACACCTGCGGGGGCGGGACCTCGCAGTTCGGCACCACCGCCTTCAACGCCGCCTTCTTCGCCGGCATGCAGCTCGACGAGTGGAAGGCACACTCGTGGTACATCTCGCGCTACCCGATGGGCCGTGAGGCCACGCTGACCTACCCGCAGCTCGACGTGCGCTTCACCAACGTCACCGACGGGATCGCGATCGTGCGTGCCAGCCACACCGCGACCTCGGTGACCATGACCATCTACGGCCAGCCGATCGCCTCGGCGGTCAGCGCCCGTCACGGCTCACCGTTCAACCGCACGAGCTTCCCGACCCGCACCCGCACCGTCAGCGACCTGTTCGAGGACCAGGAGCGGGTCGTGCAGAGCGGCGCGGGCGGCTTCACCGTCGAGGTGGTCCGCATCATCGACCTGCTCGATGGGGGCACCGAACAAGAGACGATCCGCACCGTCTACGTCCCGCAGGCGCGGATCATCGAACAGGGCTCGATGGCCCGACCCGAGCCCGACCCGGAGCCTGAGCCCGAACCGGACCCCGAACCGGACCCCGAACCAGAGCCGGAACCAGAGCCCGAACCCGACCCGCCTACCGACACGGGTAACGGCAACAGCGACTGAGGCCGCACGGACCTCGAGTTCAGGTCCGTCGGGGCAGGCGGCGGCGCACCACCCCAGGCGGCCGGCCCCACGCTGGTGGCACCTGCCTGTCCTGGATCGGCGGCGCCTGCTCGGTCGGGTCGGGCTCGGCACGCAGCAGCAGCACCGGCCGGCGCCAGCGGCCATCGGGCTCCGCACTCCAGCCGTCCAGCCGGGCATCGATGCGCAGCCCGCGGTCCAGGCGCGGAGCAATACGGGCGCTGACGCCACGGTCGAGGTAGCCGATGCGCCAGGGCACGGTGCCATCCTCGACCCAGACGGCCACCGCCAGCGGATCGGCGGGGTTGCCGGGCTCACGAACGAGCAGGGCCGGCTGGCCCGGGTGCGGGTCGGGGACCGCGGCGGGTCGGGAGGCGAACGCATGACCCCGAACCGGGGTACGGAACGACCGCGGCGGGGTGCGTCGAGGCGGGGTGTGCTGCGTGGTGGGTGCGTTGGTGTCCATGGACAGAGCATGCCCGGGGGGTGTGACCGCCCGGGGATGCTCAGGTCCCCCGGTCGTGCACGCCGGCCTCATAGCGGGCCCGGGCTGCGGCCGCTTCGGGGCAGTCGGGCTCGCGACGACAAGAGCGGCACCACGCCCCACCCCGGATCAGCAAGCCCGTGTCGTCGGGATGGGTGGCCAGCCGGACCGCCTGAGCGATGCCATCGAGTACTCGCGCCACGGTTCGCTCCAGCGTCACTACCCGTAGATCCTCAGCCTCGACCCGTCCCTCAGGCACGTGGTAGGTGGCCCATCGGAACGGGGGACGGCCGTGGCGCAACGTGACCAGCAGCGCATAGAAGCGCAGCTCAGCACGGTCCGGCTCGGGTCGTGGCAGCCCGGTCTTGAGGTCGACCACCAGGCTGCGGGCGCGGTCGTCACGTCGGGGGCTGTCGAGCACGAGGTCAGGCACACCGCGCAGCACCACCCGTCCGCCGGCCAACCGCAGCATCACCGGCCGTTCGAGGTCGGCGACCACCCGGTCGGCGGGCAGCGCGGGCCACACCTCCCGGAAGGCCTCGAGCAGCCCGGCCACCTCGCCCCGCAGCACCTCGGCGTCCTGGTCGCCGCAGTCGTTGAGCCACCGTGAGAGCGAGGCGGGATCCCCCGGTCGGCGGGTCGCCTCCTCGACCCAGACCCGCTCGACGACCATGGCCGCGGGCTCGTGCCGCCCGTCGCGCCAGTCGCGTTCGACCGCAGCATGGGTGAGCACGCCACGCACGTTGGCCCGGGTGTGCTCGTAGGGTCGGGGGTCGCGCTGCCAGCCGTCGCAGGCCAACCGGGCCAGGCTGGTCTTGGTCACCCACACCGCACCGCCCCGACCGGCTGCCGCCGCGCGGTCCAGCCCGTCGCCAAGCGCTGCGCACCCAGCCTCGAGTCGGTCACGCAACTCGGTGGCGAGCCCCTCGGGCGCCTCGGGCCGGGGCTGCTGCCAACCGAGCAGGTCGCGGGCGAGTCGCTCGGCTGCCGGACCGTCGAGGTGCAGGGCACTCATCTCACATCGCCGCCAGAGCCCGTAGGTCGTCGTCGTTCAGATCGGGTGGGAGCAGCGTGCCGGCATGCTCCAGCACCGGGACCCCGCCGATGCCCCGGCTGCGGGCTTCGAGCATCCGGGCGCGCACCGCGGCACGTCGGGCGGCGTCGGCAAGCGCCCCCGCGACCTCGCCGCGGGGCAGCCCGGTGGATGCGGCCAACTCCCGTAGCCGCACGTGGTCTCCGAGGTCGACCCCGCGGGTCCAGTAGCCAGAGAGACAGGCCCAGCGCCACGCAGCGCCGAGCCCGTGGTCCTCGGCGACATCGTTGATGACGTGGGCGCCCAGCGTCGGCGGACGCAGCCGTGGCCGACGCATCTCCAGCCCGAGCTCCCGGGCCCGTTCCTGGTTGCGCTCGAGCTCGGCGAGTTGGTCCAGGGTGGCCGGCACCGCCACCTGCAGGCCCAGCACGTCGAACCCCACGAAGGTCACGTCCAGCCCCTCGTCAGCCAGACGCTGCAGCCGCAGCACCGCGACCGCCGCCGCCGGGGACGGATGGTCGTAGAACAGCCGCAGCATCGGGTTTCAGCTCCCAGACTCGGGCACCGGCCCGGTAGCGGCCGGCCGTGCCGGGTCCGCACTCCACGCCGACCACGACCCCACGAACAGCCGCGCCTCGACCCCGAGCGCCTCGAGGACCAGGGCGTCGTGGCAGGCGGTGACCCCCGAGCCGCAGGAGACCACGACCTGCTCGGCGCTCAGCGCCCCGATTGCCGCGTAGCGCTCCCGCAGCACCTCGTCCGGCAGCAGTCGCCCGGCCGTGTCGACGTTGGCCGCAACCGGCAGGTTCACCGCACCCGGCACGTGGCCGGGGCGTGCATCGACCGGTTCGTTGTCCCCCCGGAAGCGGGCCGGATCACGAGCGTCGATGAGCACGGCCGCCGAGTCGTGGCGCAACCGCTCGACGTCGTCGAGGTCGGCCAGTCGCTCCCGGGGCCAGGCGACTGGTGCCCGCTCGACCGGGAGGGGGATCACCTCGCCCGACTCCACGGGCCCGTCCCAGCCGGCCAGCCCGCCGCTGAGCAGCGTCGCCGGCTGACCGATCGCCCGGCACATCCACACCAGGCGGGCCGCGATGGCGCCGGGACCGTGGTCGTAGGCCACGACCTGATCCTTGTGGCCGATCCCCAGCCGACCAAGGGTGGCTGCGAACGCCTCCGGGGTGGGCAGCGGGTGGCGTCCTGCGGGCGGGCTCGGCGCTGCAGCCAGATCCGTGTCGAGGTCGACGTAGACCGCACCGGGCAGGTGACCGGCCAGGTAGGTGCTGCGGTCCTGCGAGCCGTCCAGCGACCAGCGCAGATCGGCCAGGCGCACCGACGCGACCCGACCTTCGGCGGCAGCATTGAGCTCGGCCCGCAGCCAGTCGACG
>SLLJ01000374.1 GCA_007134165.1 Nitriliruptoraceae bacterium
CATCGATGATCGCCACCGCGTCACACAGTCGTTCGACGAGTTCGAGCTGGTGGCTGGAGAACACCACCGGTACCCCGGCGGCGGCCCGTTCGAGCAGCACCTCGCTGAGCCCGTCCACCCCTACCGGATCCAGTCCGCTGAAGGGCTCGTCGAGGACCAGCAACACGGGGTCGTGCACCAGCGCGGCGGCCAGTTGCACCCGCTGCTGGTTGCCCAGCGACAGGTTCTCGAGCGGTTCGTGGGCACGGTCAGCCAGCCCGAGCCGTGTCAACCAGCCTTCCGCGGATGCGGCCGCGTCCGCACGCGAGGACCCGTGCAACCGGCCGAGGTAGGTCAGCTGCCGCAGCGGTGGGATGCGCGGGTAGAGCCCACGTTCCTCGGGCAGGTAGCCGAAGCTGGCACGAAGCTGGCGGTCCACCGGCTGACCGGCGAAGCGCACCTCCCCTTCGTCGGGATCGTCGACACCCATGACGATGCGCATGGCGGTGGTCTTCCCTGCGCCGTTGGAGCCCACGAACCCGAACACCTGACCGGCCTCGACCCGGAAGGACAGGGCATCCAGGGCGGTCAGGGACCCGAATCGGCGGGTCAGCGCGTCAAGTTCGAGCATGCGTGCGGCCTCTCCCGGCCATCCCCCAAGGGATCGGCGAACGACGGATCGCCGTGAACGCTACCCGCCGCCCACGGGCCACCGTCCCTGCCGACCTGGTCGTGGGCCAGGGGACGTGGCGTACCAGTCCGGTCATCGGTGACCGTCTGCGTGCGCGAGGTCCCCGACGAGCGGGTTCCGCCCGGAATCGAGGCTCGGAACACGGCGCGGACAGTCGGCCAACCGACGGGCCTGACCACGCTTCCGACCTCTGCCGACGAGGTAGCGTCGAGATCCGCACTGGTCACGCACGCCCGGGGGGACCATGACCGGACCTCTGCCACCGCCACCGCCGACGGGCGGACCGCTACCGCCACCGCCGCCGGCACCACCCAGCGCGATGCCGCCCGGGCGTCTGGCACCAACCGGCTCCGGAGGACCGTCGGCGCAGCCGGCAGGTCCCGCCCGCCCGGCGCAGCCCACGTCTCCGGCGGAGCGCGAGCCGATCCTCGATCTACTGCGCGGCGTCGCGCTGCTCGGGATCCTGCTGGTCAACATCGAGTTGATGCGGGGCCCGGACCTCTACACCCTGCTGTCTGGGCAGACACCACCCGAGGGATCGCAGGCAGACTCGATCGCGTCGTTCGCCGTCGGCTGGCTGGCCAGCGGCAAGTTCATCTCGAGTTTCTCGATCCTGTTCGGGATCGGCGCGGCCCTGATCGTTGCTCGCGCCCAGCAGCGGGGTCACGAGCCCAGGGGGCTGCTCGCCCGCCGCTACGGCGTGCTGATGGCCTTCGGCCTGGCGCACATGGTGCTGCTGTTCCCCGGCGACATCCTGTTCGTGTACGGCGTCACCGGCATGATCCTGCTCGGTTTCGTGGGAGTGCGTCCCCGCACGGCGCTGTGGTGGTCGGCCGGACTGCTCGGCGGGATCGCGCTGCTGACCACCGCGTTCGTCGGGATCGGCCTGCTCATCGGCGACGTCGAGGTCAGCGACGACGATCCGTTCGTCACGGCCGTCGAGGACTTCGCCGACACCCGGCGTGAGCAGGCCGTGGATGCGTTCACCGACGGTCACTACGGTCAGATCGTGGTGGCCAACCTGTGGCAGGCCGCGTTCGTGCAGGCGGGGCAGCTGTTCGCGATCCCCTGGATCCTCGGGCTGTTCCTGTTCGGCTTCGCCGTGGGCCGATCGGGGATGGTCGCCGACCTCGGCGCCCACCGGCGCCGGCTCACGTGGGCGGCGGGCGTCGGTCTCGGGGTGGGGCTGCCGCTCAACCTCGTGCTGGGAATGGCGGGGCCGCTGGCCACGGGCGGAGCGCTCGGCGCCGGTGACGTCGATGGGATCCTGGCCGCGGCGACGGTGGCGGAACTCGTCGGTGCTCCCGTGCTGGCCGTCGGCTACCTCGCCGGTATCGCCCTGCTGGCGCTTCGGATCGGGGTGCCCGGCCCCCTGACCGCCGTCGGGCGGATGGCGCTGAGCGCCTACCTGCTGCAGAGCGCCTTCGCGCTGGTCGTGTTCGCCGGGTTCGGTCTCTACGACCAGCTCACCCCCGCATCCGGGCTGTTGGTGGTGGCCGGGATCTGGGCGGTGCTGCTGATCGTCTGCCCATGGTGGCTGCGCGCGTTCCGGTTCGGTCCGGTCGAATGGCTGTGGCGATCGTTGTCCTACGGGCGCCGCCAACCGATGCGTCGCCGTGCTCCGGATCCTGCCCCTGCCTGAGCCCGGACCAGCGGGCGGCACAGGGTGGTGAGGCAACCCGGAACGGTGGTGAGAGATCCGGGCGCACCGGCGCGCCGCACCGGGGTCACCAGCGCGAGCGTGACTCCTCGGCGAAGCCGGGCAGACGCTCGACTTCGATGCGCTCGCCATCCGGGCCGGGAACCCAACCGCGCCACTGGCCGAAGACCTGGTGGACCTCGGTCGACAGCAAGCCGGCATTCGTCCGCGCATGCCGATCGAATCTGGGCATCAACTCGAGGTTGAGTGTTTCGTCCGCCGAGCGCACGAACCAAGGTTTCAGGGGCGCCGCCCAGTCGTAACTCCACTCGTGCTCATCCCCGAGCTTGTGGACCCGGCCGTCGACGATGATGCCGTTCTCGGTCGCCCCGGTGCCCTGGGTCCACCTCGCCCCGAGCTGTAGGCCCAAGATGTGGCGCCCGTCCGCGCTCCGACCCGCACCGGAAGCCCAGTTCCACACGGTCGAGTAGGGCCAGCGCCCCCGACCGACGTCGAGGACCCCCCAAGCCTCCTGCCCCCCGGCGGGTCCACCCTCGTCCCCGAAACGGCGGTGGTCGTCGCCGATGATGAGTTCGCCGTGCGCCGGGCGGGCCTGATGCTTGGAGGTGAACTGGAACCGCTTGTCGCTCCACGGCACGACGACGTTGAGCGATTCGTGCCCCTTGGGCAGGACCACCTCGGCGTCAAGTCGGCCGTGGCGTTGGTCGCGTTCGAGCCAGCGGGCCTTGAGAGCGACCCGATCCCGGTCCGGACGTATCTCGACCTCAAGTTGAGGGTGACTGTAGCGGAGAGTCTGCCCGCCCGGTAGGTCGGGGAGGGAGATGCCGCGGGCAAAGGGCACGGTGCGTTCGCGCCCGCCGTGCTCGCCGGTGGACAGATCCGCCCACCAGACCCCGACGATGCCGAGGTAGTCCACATCGGCGTAGACCACCGAGAGCGCCAGGTCCTCGGCCAGCACTGCCCAGTAGTCCCAGCGCTTGGTCCTCCCCCAGCCGCCGCGCAGATTGGCCCGGTGCAGCGGGGTACGTGACCAACCCCGGGCATCCGGCGCCAGGCGGCGACCGCGGGGGGTGCACAGGTCGACGGGTTCGGTCAGTTCATGTTCGTGGGTGGGCATCCGAGCAGTCAACCACGTCGCCGAAGCGACGGGCGACTCCGCTCGCTCGATGCGTCGCCTGCACGCGCCGCCTCAGCTCGCCCGTGGGTCGACCTGCTCGGCGCGAAGGCGGCTGATGGGTTGACCGTTGCTCTCGGTGGTCTGAACCGCAGCAACACCCCAGGCGTCGTCGGTGCGCTCCACCCGGTGCAGCATTCGGAGCAAGGTGCCCTGGGCCAGGCGGCCGAGTACGACCACCAGCAGCGCCACGATGACCGCACGCACGGCGGCCTCCTCGGCGCTGAGCATCCCGAGCGCGAGCATCAAGGCCACCGGGGTCAGGGCGATCAGCCCGATGGTGCCGGTCGTCCGTCGAAGAGGTCCAGCGTTCATCGCCCATCCACCAGTTCGCGCACGGCCAGCGCCACGTCCATCGGGTGCGCTCGCCGCACCGTGCCGCCCATCGGGCCGAACCCGAGCCGTAGGCCGAGCTCAGCCGCACACCGGATCGCTTCGGGCAGGTCCTCGGATCGAGCCCA
>SLLJ01000388.1 GCA_007134165.1 Nitriliruptoraceae bacterium
CCAGCGCGGCGCGGCACCCGGGCGGACTCGAGGACTACCTCGCGCACACGCTGCCCGCCCACCTCGGCCTGCTGCTCGAGGTCATCGCGGCCCGGGTGGCGTTCCTGCGCGAGGAGGCCCGGTTCTACGACCACAGCTTCCTGGTCACCGAAGGGCTCATCGACCCGGAGCGCTTCACCGCCATGGCCGGCATCTACGGCGTCGCCGAGGCGGTGGCGAGCTTGCAGCCCGGGACCTGCTACGGCCACGATCCCGAGGCCACCGCACTCGGCCACCGGTTGGTGGAGGTGGCCGCCCGGGTGGTGGCCGACACCCCGGTGGCCGGCTGCATGGACGAGCGCGCCATGCTGCACGCCCAGTCGGGCATCAGCGACGACCTCGAGGTGACCGCCGGCGCCCGGATCCCCACCGGCCAGGAGCCCGACCCCATCGACTACGCGCTGGCGGTCGCACCCCACCACCACTGGTTCACGGCCGGAGTCAGCGACATCCTGCCGGTGCAGCGCACGGTGCGCGACGACCCCGGCGCGCTCGCCGACCTCACCCGTGGGGCCATGGCCGCCGGCATGCGCGAGGTCACCTTCGACGTCGACGGCTGCGAGTTGGTGCGCATCACCGGCTACATGGTGCGCCGCAGCGACGTGGAACGCTCCCGCACCCAGGCCGTGCGCCACGCGAGCACCGCACTCGGCGCCGAGGCCATCGACAACCATCAGGTGCTCGAGCGCGCCCACCGGGTGCACAGCCTCGAGTCCACGCCCTTCGCCCCTCCCGGGCGCCCGTGACCACACCGCGCCTGCTGGTGGCCAGCGTCGAACCCGTCAGCTTCGTCGACGGGCCAGGGGCGCGGCTGACCGTGTTCCTCCAGGGCTGCAACCTCGACTGCGTCAACTGCCACAACCCGTCGCTGATCGACGCCCAAGGCCAGGCAGCGTGGTGGGAGATCGACGAACTGCTCGACCTGCTGCGCCCGCGTGCCGGGTTCCTGCGCGGCGTGACGCTCAGCGGTGGCGAGGCCACCGGACAGCTCGACGGGGTGGTGGCGCTGTTCACGGCCATCGGCGAGGACCCCGCGCTGGCCCACCTCACGCGACTGGTGGACACCAACGGCACCCTGCATCCGGCCGGCTGGCAACGGCTCGTCCCGGTCATGGAGGGCGCGATGATCGACCTCAAGGCGATCGATGACGACACCCACCGCCGGCTCACCGGCAGCGGCAACGCCGAGGTGCTGCGCTCGATCCGGCTGGTCCATGCACTCGGCCGGCTGCACGAGCTGCGCCTGCTGGTCATCGAGGGGATCACCGACCAGCCCGACGAGCTCACCCGCTACGCCCGGTTCGTGGCCGAACTCGACCCGGCGATCCCGCTGCGTGTGCTCGCCTTCCGCCACCACGGCACGCGCACCAAAGCTCGCCACTGGCCGGAGACCAGCGAGGCGAGTGTGGCGCGGGTCGTGGATGCGTTGCGGGCGCACGGCCTGCGTGAGGTCCGGGCGCCCGCGTGAGCTTCAGCCGAGCAGGGCCGCGATGCGTGAGATGCCCTCCTCGATGTGCTCGTCGCTGATCGCGTACGACAGCCGGGCGTAGCCGGGGGCACCGAACGCCTCGCCGGGGACCACGGCGACCTTGGCCTGCTCGAGCAGGACCTCGGCGAGCTCGAGGGTGGTACTCACCGTGCGGCCCGCGAGCTCGCGGCCGAGCACCCCCTCGAACGACGGGAACACGTAGAAGGCGCCCTCGGGCTCCACGACCTCGACCCCACGGATGGCGCGCAGCGCGTCCACCGCGATCCGGCGCCGCCGGTCGAAGGCGGTACGCATCTCTGCGACCGCGTCCTGCGGGCCGGTCAGGGCCTCGAGCGCAGCGGCCTGCGCCACGTTGCACACGTTGGAGGTCGACTGGCTCTGCAGCTTGGCCATGCCCTTGGTCAGCGGCACCGGAGCGATCGCCCACCCCACCCGCCAGCCGGTCATCGCGTAGGTCTTGGCCACCCCGCTGGCGATGATGGTGCGCTCGGCGGCCTCGGGAGCGGCGGCGGGCAGCGAGGTGAAGCGCGCATCGCCGTAGATCAGGTGCTGGTAGATCTCGTCGGTCACGACCCAGATGCCGTGCTCAGCGGCCCAGGCGCCGACCACGGCGGTCTCGTCGGCCGGGTAGACCGCACCGGTCGGGTTGGACGGGGAGACGAACACCAGCGCCTTGGTGCGCTCGGTGCGCAGCGCCTCGAGCTGCTCGACGCTGGCTCGGAACCCGCTCGCTCCGTCGGTGGGCACCGCCACCGGCACGCCACCGGCCAGCTTGATCTGCTCCGGGAAGCTCACCCAGTACGGTGCCAGCACCAGCACCTCGTCGCCCGGGTCGAGCAGCGCCATGAAGATCGCGTACAGCGCGTGCTTGCCCCCGTTGGTGATCACCACCTGCTCGGGTGCGACGTTCACGCCCGAGTCACGGGCGGTGACCTCGGCCACGGCCGCCCGCAGTGCGGGCTGCCCAGCGGCGGGGGAGTAGCGGTGGCTGGCGGTTTCCGCGGCTGCCCGCTGGGCGGCTTCGACCACGTGAGGCGGAGTGGGGAAGTCGGGCTCGCCGCCCCCGAAGCCGATGACCGGCTCCCCGGCGGCACGCAGCGCCTTGGCCTTGGCGTCGACGGCGAGGGTGGGGGACTCCTCCATGGCGAGAATGCGGTGTGAGACGCTCACGATGCCTGCTTTCGGGCGGGACGGGACGATCCCGCTCAGCGTAGCGCCCGGGGCTGGTGGGACGGCGACCCTGAGGATGGGGACCTCCGGCCATGGACGCGGCCCGTCCGCAGGCGGTTGGATGCGCTCAGCGCGGACCGTGACCGCCCGAATCATCCGACCAAACGAGACCACCATGACGCTGAGCATCCCACCCGACCTGCTGCCTCGCGACGGCCGCTTCGGTTGCGGCCCGAGCAAGGTGCGTCCCGAGGCGCTGGCGGCGCTGGCGGCGATCGGCGACACGCTGCTCGGCACCTCGCACCGCAAGCCCCGGGTCAAGGACCAGGTCGCCCGGCTGCGCACGAGCCTGGCCGCCCTGTTCGACCTGCCCGAGGACTACGAGGTCCTGCTCGCCGTCGGTGGCGCGACCGCGTTCTGGGACAGCGCGGCGTTCGGGCTGGTGGAGCAGCGTGCCCGCCACTACGTCTTCGGTGAGTTCTCCTCGAAGTTCGCCAAGGCCACCGCCGCGGCGCCCTGGCTCGAGGATCCCGACGTCATCGCGGCCGACCCCGGCTCCCGGCCTGAGGCCGGTGCCGCCCCCGGCTGCGACGTGCAGGCCTTCACCCACAACGAGACCTCCACCGGAGTGATGCAGTCCCCGGCCCGGCTCGATGACGCCCTGGTCGTGGTCGACGCCACCTCGGGGGCCGGCGGGCTGCCTGTGGACCTCACCGCCGTCGACGTCTACTACTTCAGCCTCCAGAAGGGTTTCGCGTCCGAGGGCGGACTGACCGTGGCGCTGCTGTCGCCAGCCGCGGTGGCCCGCATCGAGCACCTGGCCGCCTCCGGGCGGTACATCCCGGCCTTCCTCGATCTCAAGACCGCACTGGACAACAGCCGCAAGGACCAGACCTACAACACTCCGAGCGTGTCCACGATCTTCCTCGCCGCGGAGCAGGTCGAGTGGATGCTGGCGACCGTCGGCGGACTCGAGGGTGCCGTCGAGGCCCAACGAGCCAAGGCCGGACAGATCTACGGCTGGGCCGAGGACCGCAGCTTCGCCACGCCGTTCGTGACCGAGCCCGACGCGCGCTCGCTGGTGGTGGCCACCATCGACCTCGACGCGGCCGTACCCGCCGACGACGTCAACCGGGTACTGCGCGCCAACGGGGTGCTCGACACCGACGCCTACCGCAAACTCGGACGCAATCAGCTACGGCTGGGCATGTTCCCGGCGGTCAACGCCGCCGATCTCGAGGCCTACACCGCCTGCGTCGACTGGA
>SLLJ01000501.1 GCA_007134165.1 Nitriliruptoraceae bacterium
GTGATCGCCGGACGCTCCTTCGAGGTCGAGCGGCGCTTCCTCGACGACCTCGAGGACCACGACCAGCACGGGGCCGTGGCAGGCCTCGGCCGCCCGCTGCTGGTGCTGCATGCCGTGGACGACGAGGTGGTCCCGATCGCCGAGGGGGAGCGGATCTTCGCCGCCGCCCGGCAGCCGAAGGCCTTCCATCCGCTGCTGGGCGCCGATCACCTGCTGCGCGACCGGGCCGGTTCCGACCGTGCCCTTCAGCTGGTGGTGGGGTGGCTCGATGCCACGCTGCCGTCGGGCTGAGCCCTACCGGGCCGCGAGCGCCTGGACCAGCAGGAGTCCCCCGGCCAGCAGGACCGCCACCGCCGCGATCCGCGGCACCCAGGCGGCGGCCGTCAGCAGCCTCGGATGCCGGGCACGTTCGAGGCGCTGTCGGCCGGCGACCACCGCCAGGCCGAGCGCCGCCAGGGTGGCTGCCAGCCCGAGGCTGAACGCGGCTACCAGCAGCAGCCCGAACCACGGCCGGTCAAAGGCGATGGCCGTGACCAGCGCCAGCAGCGCCGCCGGGCTCGGGACCAGCCCGCCCGCGGCGGCCAGCGTCAGCACCCCGCTGCGCGACAAGGGGGCCACCCCGTCCGGCAGCGCATGGTGATGGTGGTGGCCGGACGCTGTAGCTCCCGGAGGGTGTCGGCTCCCGAGGCTGCGTACCAGCAACGCCACCCCGAGCCCGATCACCGCCAGCGCCACCACGAACGGCAACCAGCGGCTGACCACGTCGCCACCCGGCAGCCGCCCTGCGAGCAGGAACAGTGCGCCAAGCGCCAGCACCGACCCGGAGTGCATGGCCGCGACCAGCACGCCCAGCGCCACGGCATCGCGGCGGCGTCCGTCGGTGCCGGCGAGGTAGGCGCCGATCAGCACCTTGCCGTGGCCTGGGCCGATCGCGTGCACCACACCGACCGTCACTGCGAGCAGCACCGCCACGCCGGCAGCCATCGTGCCGGTGGTGCCCGCGTCGACCAACTCCACCAGCCGGTCGTCGAGCCATCCCCAGTCGCCCGGCAGCAGCCGGCTGGTGGCGGTGGCCGTCACCGGCTGGCTCCGACCGGACGCCCGAGTACGCGCAGCGCGCCAGCGCCGGTCAGTGCGGCGCCGAGCAGGCCGGTTCCGAGCACCCCGACGGTCGTGGCGAGTCCAGGGGAGTCGGCATCGACGCCGAGGTCCCAGGCGTGGGTCGGGGCCGCCAGCGTGTGCACGGCGACGTCACGACGCCCGTCGGTGCTCAGGGTGCGGTGGGTCGGGTCCTGCTCGGTGAGTAGGGTGATGTGAAGCGTGATCGTGTCCACCGGCTCCTGGCAGGTGAAGCGCAGCGTTGCCTCGCCGTCAAGGAAGCGCTCCAATGAGGTGATCTGTCCGGGGCAGCGCCGGTCGTGCTGCTGCACCGCGATCGCGTCGAGCAGGTAGGTCTCCAACGCCCCGGAGTCCAGCAGCTGCTCGGCGTCCACCTGAGCGACCAGCCGGTCGACCAGCGGTTGCGGGTCGGCGTCGTCGTCGAGGGCGGCCAGCGCTGCGAGATGATCGAGCAGCGCCTGCCGGGGGGCCATGCCGAGCTCGACCGCGATCGCGGCGGCATCGTCGGCGGCGGCCTGCCACACCACCTCGACGGTGTCGCCTCGGGCGTCCAGCCGCACGGTGGGGATGCTGAGCGAGCCGTGGGCGGTGGCCGCCAGTGGAAGCCCGGCCAGCGCACCGACCGCGAGCAGCGTGACGAAACCGGCCCTGAGCAGGGCGCGCAGCGGTTCGGTCATGGCGGTGGACCGGGGTCGGGAGCCCGCCAGGCTACCGCTCCGGGCGGCGTCCGGTTGCGGGGTGGCCGGCTTGACGTGGACGCGCCGGGGCCGGTACGAAGCCCGCTCGCCGACCACCGTGCACGCACCCGAGCCGAGGTGACGCGCCAGACGCGAGGAGCACCGGGCGTGGCGCCAAGCCCCCGCGCGGACCACCGGGCCATCGGACAGGCCTTGGCTGCCACGCACGGGCCGGGCGAGCTCCGGGAGGTCCTCGCACTCGTCGACGACCCGGGTGAGGGCGCCCGGCGTCGTCCCGCCGCGCTGGCCGTGATCGGGCGTGGTGACGACCTCGAACCGGTGCTGCTGACCTCCGGCGACGAGGCCTGGCGCCCGGCAACCGCCGGCGACGGCAGCTTCAGCGCGCTGGTGGCGACGTGGCGCCGCCTGGGTGTCGCCGCGGTGCCGGACCTGCGCGCGGGGACGGTCTGCGGACGCTTCCGGCTCGTCTGGGAGGCGCCGACCCTCGCGGCGGACGTCGCGAGGGCGGTCGACGTCCCGGTCGCGAGGGCGGTCGACGTCAGCGAGCGCCAGGTGAGTACCGACCACGCCAACCTTTCGATCGCCGTCGACGGGGTGCTCGTGAAGCTGCTCAGCCGGCTGGTGGTCGACCCCGCCACCGCGCTGCTGGTCCGCCACCACCTCGCCGCCGTCGGCTTCGAGGCGGTACCACCGCTGCTCGGGTCGGTGTCGGTGACGGTCGACGGCCGGGAGGTGCTGGTGGCCGTGGCCAGCCAGGAACTGCACGGTGCGCAGGAGGGCTGGGGCTGGGTCCGCCGGCGGGCCGAGAACCACCTGCGCGGTGCCGAGGATCTCGAGGCCTCACGGTCGGTGGCCACGGCTCTCGGTGCGCTGCTCGGGCGGTTCCATGCCGCGATGGCGACCCCCTCGTCGGTGCTGAGCGCACCCGTGCGCGATGCCTCCGAGACCGACCGGGCGCGACTGGTCGAGCAGGCCGAGGCCACTCTGGCGGCGGCGTGCCGGCAGGTGCCCGGTGCGCCCGGTGACCTGCTCCGGGCACATGCCGGGCGCCTGCGGCCCTGGCTCAGCCGGCTCGGCGGGCCGCCGCGGTCCACGCCGATGATCCACGGCCACGGCGACCTGCACGTCGGGCAGGTGCTGTGGGTCGATGACGCGCCGGTGCTCACCGACCTCGACGGCGATGTCCCGGATGTCGCGCAGCCCTCCGCGATGGCGCCGCCGGCCCGCGACCTCGCGGCACTGCTGCGCTCGCTGGACCATGTGGGTTGGCTCGCGGCCCAGCGGCGGCCGGAGGTGTCCGCCGCGTCGGTGACGCGCTGGATCCGCTCGGTACGCGCGGCGTGCCGGAGAAGCTACCTCGACACCCTCGCATCGTGCGGGTGGGGTGGGTTGCTCGACGAGCGGCTCATCGCCCCGTTCGAGGTGGCGCAGCTCAGCCACGAGCTGCGCTACGCCACCCGGCACCTGCCCGCCTGGCTGCCGGTCGCCGAGGCCGCTCTGCGGGCCGCGATCGACGACGGAGGACCTCCGGAGGGAAGCTGACGCCTTCCTGGCCGAGCTCGAGGCCACCCCGACGGCGGTGGCGCCCGCGGTGCGCTGCTGCCGGCCCGGCCGATCGTGGCGGCCTCGACGCCGTTCCACGCCCGCTCGTCGGGGTTGCGGGAGGGCCAGCCTCCGGGCAGGAGGTCGAGGGCGAACCGGTCGGTGCAGGTCCCGAGCCAAAGGGACCTGTCGGGAGCGACCGCACCGATCATGGGCAGCGAAGGCCGCTTGCCGGTGGATGTCGCGACCGGACTCGTGCCCACCGGCGCCGTGCTGAGTGGCGCGGCCTCGGCGTGCTCGTCCCCCCGCCGCCCACCAGACGCCTCGTACCACGGGTCGGCACCGGCAGGCCGCAGCCGGGACGATCACCCGCAACGATCGGGGCCGCCAGCAGGCACCGGCGCCAGCGGTACCGTCCTGCCTGTCCCCGTGTCCCACCTGCCCGGGAGGTGCCACCGTGCCGCGACGGAACCGTCCCCGACCCTCACGGGTGCACGCCGGCATCGCCGCCATGTGTGTCCTGCTCACCGTCGGGGCCGTCGGAGCCGTCGGAGTCGCCGTCTCCCTGGCCAACAACGTCGAGGTGGCGGCGCCCGAAC
>SLLJ01000462.1 GCA_007134165.1 Nitriliruptoraceae bacterium
CAACTGCCGCTTCTGCCCGGCCAGCTGAAGGGGACGCTGTGTGCCTGACTGCGCGAGGTGCTTCCCGGGCTGTCGTGGCGGTCCTGGCGGGGCTGGTCGTCGGCGTGGTGGTGATGGAGCTCGGCTGTGCAGCGGTCGGCACCCTGCAGCCCGAACGTGAGCAACTGGTCGCCGCCGTCGAGCAGGCCGTACCACCGGGCGCGGAACTCATCGACGGCCCGAACTTCCGGAAGGGCGGTGGGCCGGGCAACCTCTACCGGTGGTTCCCACCCCTTCCGGATGACGCCAGCGGCACCGTCGCCGGTACCGACATGGATGAGGTGGGCCAGCACCTGACTGCCCGCGGGTTGGAACCGACGTCGTTTGGGACCCTACCTGCCTACGACGGGGGCTGATCCTGGTCTGGCTGGCGGACGTCGGTGCGGGAGATGGCGACGTGAGCGTCGTTGCACGGCAGGACGCCGCGTGGTGGATGTTCCTGCACGGCCCAGCCGGTGGCCTGGCCGGACTGGCCACCGGCTGGTGGGTCGGACGAAGCCGCCGTCGGGAGCCAGCTGCGAGGCAGACCATCCCGTTGTGATCCGTTGAAGGTGCTGGGAGGCCGCTGGTCAGAGTGCGGGCCACCTGCAATCATCACACCTACGGCGTAAGGGGGCAGGTGGCAGCGGCGCACCCCGACCGGCGCGAACACTCCCGTGACGACCGGTGTGCAACGCCCGTGTCCTCCACCGGCTGCGGCGGCCCTGAGCGAAGGCGTCAGTCCCAGGCGCTGAGCTCGAGCTGCTGGAGTGGGGCACCGACCACGATCGCGCCGTCGAGCGGATCACCCGGCTGCTCGACCATCCCGACTACCAAGGATGGGTGGCTGTCGACCAGACCCCAATCGGGTTCGCGACCGGCCAGCTCAACTGGATGCTCCAGGTCGACGCGCCCGTGGCAGAGTTGACAGGACTCGCCGTTCTCCCCGAAGCGTGCCGGCACGGGTGTCGGGTCAGGCCTGCTGACCGAGTTTGAGACCTGCGCCGTCAACGCCGGCGCCTGGCGGCTGAAGATCACCTCCGGCAACCACCGCCCCGACGCGCACACCTTCTACGAACGGCGGGGTTACGCACCTAGCGGCATCCGCCTCCACAAGCTCATCCGTGACGAGCCCCGGCACACCTGGCAAGAACGCCCGCTCTCGCCACCCTCGCGAGACCATCATCAGGTGGGTCGAGCCTCGCCGGACTCGGTGATCGGTAGCGTCCGCACACGAAGTCGACGCTCCTCGACCACCACGATGGCGCCGTCCCGCAAGTCCGCCTCGATAGAGGCAAGGTTGGCGAGCAACAGCGCCGCCTGCTCTCGCGGCCGACGACCAGTCTGGCGGTGGAACAACACGACCGACGGCTCCGCGGCCTCCAGCGAGGCCAACAGGTCACCGAAGTCCGTGTCCGCTGCCACGATCACACGTGCATCCCGAGCAGCGTGCTCGAGGATCGCCGGATCTAGAGCATCCAGCCGGAGCGCCTCCCCGACGTGGACCGCGTCGTGGCCGGCGTCGCGCAACTCCTGCACGATCACCGGGGACATGCTCGCATCGACCAGGAACCTCATCCCACCGGACGTAGCGGCAGTTCACGCTCCCGGACCGCCTCCGCCGCGTAACGCAGGGCCTCAGAGATGTCGTCTGCTTCCAGGTAGGGGAAGTCAGCCAGGATCTCCTCGACGGTCATCCCGTCGGCAACCATGCCGACCACGGTTGCAACCGGAACCCGTAGGCCGCGGATGCAGGGCACGCCCCCCAGCACCTCAGGGTCGGTCGTGATCCGCTCGAACGTCATCGCCGTCCTCCTCACCCCAACAGCGTACGCCCACACTGACCGTGAGGCCGTGGGCTGTCCACAGCCTACGGAACGGTCTGCGCGACCAGCCCGCGAAGCACGGGAGTTCCGAGCCTTCCATCAGTCTGCACGAACCAGGGCGCAACGCCCGTTGTCGGGTAGTCGCGCGGCGAGTCCTGCTCAAGGCCATGACACGTGGCACCGCCCGCCTGTAGAGCACCGGTCGCAGGCATTCGACGTGTGACGCGCCGTCGGGCTGCCCGGTCAACGACGGCAGCAGCCCGACGGCTCCACGGTCCGACGGTCAGACGGGCGGGCTGCGCTGGAGCCATTCGTAGAAGGCGTCGACGTCACCGTCGAACGAGTACACCACGTCGTCGACGGTCGGGAACTGCAATGTGGTCGCGTCCAGCGCTGCGAGCAGTGCCGTGGATCCTGCTGATGTCGATGCGTTGGGGATCACGGTCTGCAACGCCGTGTCGAACGAGACCTCGGCGACGCCCGAGTCGAGGCGCACCGAGGTGAGCATCCCCGCGGTGTCCTCGGAGAACCAGCTCCAGTAGCCCTGCTCCTGCTCGGCTGCGGTCGGGCCCTCGAGCAGCGCCTGCAGGGCTCCCGACAGCACGCGCGGGAGCTCGACGTCACGCTCGACCGCGAACACCTCCGTGTCTTCACCGCGATCGGGGTTGGTGAAGTACACCTCGACGGTCGCCGTTCCCGACTCGACCTCCGGCTCGGCGGTGCCATCGGTCGGTGGGGCCGCGTCGCCGTTCGGTGGGGCGAGCTGCAGCCACTCGTAGAACGCCTCCACGTCGCCGTCGAGCGAGTAGCGGCTGTCGGTGATCTCGGGGAACTGCCGCGTCGTCGCATCCAGTTCAGCCAGTAGGACCAGAGACCCGGCAGACGTGGACGCTCCGGGGATCGTCGTACGCATCGTGTCGTCAACGTCGACGTACGCCACCCCGTCCTCGACCCGGACCGATCGCAGCATCCCAGCGGTGTCCGGCGAGAACCAACTGGAGAAGCCCTGATCGCGCTCCTCGACCGTGGGGCCTGCCAGGAGTTCGCGGACCGCCGCCGTCGGCAGGTCATCGTCCGTCGTCGTACGCCCCACCGGATAGACCTCGCCCTCGGCACCACGGTCGAGGTTGGTGAAGAAGACCTGCAACTCGCGGGATGTCGGCTCCGTCACCCCATCGTCCTCGGCATCCGGATCACGATCAGCTTGTTCGTCGGATGGCTGATCCGGCGCATCGGTGCCCGTCTCGGTGTCACCGTCACCGCTGCAACCGACAAGCACCAGGACCAGGATCGCCAGCAGGGTGGTCATCACCACCCGTCGAGATCGCCAACGATCCAGCCGTATCCGCATTGACGCCTTCATGGCCGCCTCCCCAACGTCGATCTTCGCCACCTCGACGTTCCGTTGTCGACGGTACGCAGCCGGCACGACCACGGACAGAGGCCCCCTGCGGTGACGCGGGGGACCTCCGACCCTCGTCACTAGACCACGGCCGCAGGAACTCAGGACGAACCTCCCTGGCGGTCAACCGTTCCGCCGCCTGTCTCATCCACGCCGCTGCGGCTGCTGCTCTGAAGGTCAGTCCCGGGGCCCTCCAGCGCCGCGACCCTGAAGCGGCATGTGCGCGCCACCAGACGAGGTCTCACCACGCCCGCTCGCGACCGACCGTGCGCTCGAGTGTCGGCCGAGGTTGGTCAGCCCATCGGATCGCACGGCATCGGCACCATCGTCGGGTTGTCAGACGCGGAGATCGACCACCTGCGGGGGCAGCCGAACTGGCCGAACCGTCTCGCGTTGGCGCACACGGTGCCACGCGAGCTGCGTCCGGCACCGCGGGAGCTGTTCGACCTGGCGGATGCGGCCAGCATCGATCTACCCACCCTGATGCTCGTCGCCAGCGACCACCCTGAGCTCTTCCAGACCTGCGCGCAGGACCTGGTCGAGACCATGCCTGACGCGCGTACGGTCGTGCTCGACGGGCAGGGACACGCCGCGGAGATGTTCGCTCCCGCGACCATCGCCGAGCAGGTGTTGGCCTTCCTCCACGACGAGGCGTAGCGCCATCACCCGTCCGCCACCAGACAGCGGCACCAGCACACCTTGACGCCTCCCACGTGACGGCCAGGTTCGTCCCGGCGCCTGTGCCCCTCAGCCTGTAACGGCCCCGTGCCTCCCATCCTCGCGGCTCGCCATCGGATGACACACAGAGGCGTCGTGTCAGCGACCCGGCTGCGCTCAGTGTCGCACGTTTCAGGAGGACCGTGCTCGAGCGCTCACGGGGTCGCTCCATCTGTCGTCTGTGGTCCACGCACGATCCGCTGCGATCGAACCGCGTCAACTCAGCCGATGTCGCTCACGACCGCCGCCACCAACGCTGACTTGGCTTGCGTGTACGCCTCCCGATCCGACGCATGGACCTGGGCTGCCCGACGCTTCAGGTGTGCGTACTCGGCAGCGAGCTCGGGGTGGTCTCTCAGGCGATCTCGGAACGCCAACGCCTGCCGCCAGCGAGGATGCTCGGACTCGACGAGGTGCAGGTGCGCCAACCGACGATCCTGCTGGGCAAGCACGAACATCCGTCGCCAGGGCCGCTGGTCAAGGTCGGGTGGGACCAGGGACCAGCCACCAGCGACGAGCGTGCCGTCGGCCCCGGCGCTGTCGTCGAGCGAAGCGACGGGCGCCATCAGATCGACGATGGGCTTGGCCACAAGGCCCGGTACCGCGGTGCTGCCGACGTGTTCGACCGGCCCAGTGAGCCAGCGATCCAGCCGGCGGTTGAGGTCCTCGATGAGTGCGGTAGCACGCGGTACCCAGGCAGGATCTGGCTCCGAGACGTCGATCGTCTCCACGGCCCACGCCGGCCAGCTACGCGCCACAGGAACCTCCTCAGACGGCCATGCTATGGCTCGGCCAGGCAGCACGGCCTGCTGCGGAGCAGGAAGAAACGCCCGGATCCGCCAGGTTGATGCGACCACCCGTTGAACTCGCAGCGGTTCTGCCTATGCAGGGCGGTTGACCGCATTCGTGCGTTGCGGTGGTTCTGCCGGGGTTCGGGGACGGCCTTTCGGGACAAGGGCCGCGTTGCAGTGCCGCGCTGACAAGACGCGCACGGAGCACCTACGAGCACCGCTACTGGTCCCGGCGGCTGTGCCGGAGCAAAGGCCTGGTGGCGAGTGGCCGACAAACCGTCCGCTGACGCGAAGTTCCTCGCAAGGCGCCGCGGCGCTGACCGACTGCGCGGTGTGTGGTCGGTGGGGCTCACCTGGTCTCGTCGCTGGCGGTTTGTTGTTCCTCGGGAGTGAGTTGGCGCCAGATGCTGCTGAACACCACGCCGAGCACGGGGAGCAGCGCGATCGTGATCGCGTGCAAGATCCCCATGAGCAGCAGCATCGCGCCGATACGTCCGGTGAGCGAGTTGAGGTGCACCGCGGTGCCGTCGGGTCCGAGCCACTCGTCTCTGGGCACGACCCGGGTCTCGATCACCACGAACGCGGTGAACACGAGGTAGTACGCGACGTCGAGCACGCGCAGGAAGTGGCGTCCGGTCGACGGGTTGGCGATGAACACGCTGCTGACGAAGATGCCACCGAAGCGGCGGATCAGTGGCCCGAGCACGATGATGAGTGTGATCAGTATCGCGGCGGTGAGCAGCTCGAGCGACCACCAGGGCCAGATCACCCGTCCCTCGGCTACCTCGGCGAGGGCAACGAGGTAGGCGGCGACCGACAGCAGCCCGACGAGGGACCAGGCTGCCGCGGCGCGGACGCGGCGTCGGTGGGCGTGGTCCTCCGCGATCGAGCGTTGGATCCGTGCGAACAGGTCCGGGCTGACCTCGTAGGTGTCGGCGCGGTGGAAGGTCTCGCGTAGCAGCTGCTCGACGCTCACGTCCGTCCCTCGAGACGGGTCCGTAGCCGAGCCATGGCGCGACGGCTGTGGGTTTTCACCGAGTTCGGCGAGATCCCCAAGGTGTCTGCGGTCTCCTGCTCGGACAGTTCCAGGTAGTAGCGCAGCACCAGGCAGTCGCGTTGCTGTGGTGAGAGCGCATGGAGCGCGTCGACCACCGCCGCCTGCTGCTCGTCGAGCACGATGCGATCATCGAGCGCGTCCGGGGACGCCGCCGGGGTGAGCGCCTCGAAGTGGCGCAGCGACATCAGGCCGCGCCGGTTGTGGTCACGGGAGAGGTTGAGCACGATCGAGCGCAGGTAGGCGGCCGCCCGGGTCCGGTCCTCGATCCGGCCGGTGGCATGGTGCAGCCGGATGAACGCCTCCTGCACCAGGTCCTCGGCCGCGTTGCGGTCATCGGTGAACAGCCGTGCCAGACGGACCAGCGCGGCTGACTCCTGCTCGAACAGCTCGGCGACCAGCGCATCCCCGTCCAGTTCGGCCAGCCGGGCGGTGGTCTGCTCGGAGGCCTTCACCGACGCGGACGAAGGCCCTGATCGGGCTGGCTCGGCCATCGCCGCCAGGATCGCGTCGGCCACCTCGAGCCAGACCAGCGCCGGTGGGGGATGCACCACGCTCACGCGGGCGCCCTGGAGGAATCCGAGGCCAACGGTCACGACGTTTCCGTCGACGACGGCCCGGAGACATCCGTCTCGTCGTCGGGGGAAGCGCGGCTGACCCCGTCCGGGCGGGCCGGCGAACGTGACGTGCCAACGGCCGCGAGGTCCCGTCCGAGACCGAGCAGCCGCCCGATGATGGGCAGGCTCAGCACGTTGAGCCCGTGGAGGACACCCATGATCAGCAGCATCCCCCCGAGCCGGATCAGCACCATCTCCATCTGGGCAGCGGTGACCGTCTCACCCCAATCGTCGGGACGTTCGAACGTGGTGGTGACCAGGATGTAGGCGGCAAAGATCAGGTAGTAGGCGATGTCCATCAGCACCATGTAGCTCTTGCCGGTGCGTGGGTTCGCCCGGAACACGTCCGCGGCGTAGCTGCGCCCGAACCGTTTGATGAACGGCCCCAACACCAGCACGATCACGATCAACGTCCCGGCGACGATCAGCTCGACCACCCACCAGCTCATCCGCACACCTTCCTCGGCCGCCGAGGGTGTTCCGCGGGTTCCATCCTGACAGACGAACCCGTCACCCGCTCGGGTGACAGCAACCTGGCTCCGGGGCGCGGTCGGGCACCAGTCCTCAGTAGATGGCTTCCTCGATGAGGGCCGCGCAACCTTCGGCGTCATCCCACCAGGGGTGGTGGCCGCCCTGAACCTCGACCAGGTCGGCGTGGGGCATCAGCGCGACCGCCCGTTTGCCATCCTCAGGTCCCTGGAACCGGTCCTGGCTGCCCCACACGAACCTGGTCCGTGCGGCCACTGCCGCAAGCTCGCCGTCGGACAACGCGTGCTGGGGATCGGGCGCCCTGCCGGAAAACAGCTCGGGCATCAGGGTGCGCGTCGTCGGCTCGCTGATCCGCAGCGTGGCCGCCGCAACCTCGAACATCTCCTGGGCAAGCGCCTCGACGGCTGGGCGCCCAACGATGCCTACCAGCAGCTGGCGGGCGATGCGTGGTGTCAGCGGCGGCGACATCGTCGATAGCAACCGACCCAGCTTCGGTCGGCTGTACAGACGCATCGCGAGGCTCCCACGGCTTCCGGGCAGCGCCACGCCTGGCACCCCTACCAGTGCGAGCCTGGAGATCCGGGTCGGCTCCGCCGCCGCGAGGTAGAGGGCGTAGGTCGCACCCAGGGAGTTCGCCACGACCATGACGCTGTCCAGGCCGAGCACGTCGAGGACCGCCCGAAGGAACGACCGCGCATGACTTCGAAGCTCGACCCCCCGGTGGTCGAACGGGTCGGTCAGCCCACAGCCGGGCAGGTCGATTGCCAAACATCGGTAGCCAGGTAGGTGCACCAGCAGCGGCGCCCACAGCGCGGCGCTCATACCCGCGCCGTGGACGAAGACCAGCGGCAGACCTTCGCCCGTCTCGATCACCCGAACGTGACCGACCGGGGCATCGGCCAGTGCCAAGCGTTGACTGCGGTACTCGACACCAGATGCGGCGAAGAGTTGCTGCTCGGCCACCGCCAGCTGGCGCCGATCGTCGTCCAGAGTCGTGACCATGGTTCATCCTCGCCCAAGTCTCGGACTGATGCCACCGGACGGCGCCGCGGCAACCACCACAGCGATCTCGGTAGCGTGAAACGACCCGCCTCACTGGGGCGACCGGGCGGATCCGCGCGACCGTCCAGAGCCCGGAGCCATCCCACGTCGTTTCACCTGCGGTGCCGCAGGATGGCGATGCCACGCTCGCCAAGCGTGGCATCGGGCCCCGTCGCTCAACCGTTCGGCCCCTGCGGCCGCGGGCCGTTGCACGAGTTCTCGCCATGGTGGTGGATGTGGACGGCGCGGATGCCCTGCGCCGGACCGATGTGTAGCCGGTCGTGGAGGGGGTGTCGGTCTGCTGCTGCGGTCCCGTCGGGCTCGCAAGGCAACGTGACCTGCTTCCCCTGCGGTGTTTCGATGTAGTGCTGGTGGTGTGCGGCTGCGGGAGTCGCCAGCATGCTCATGGCGAACAGCAGCGCGGCGAACACGATCGTGGTGCGTCGCATCGTCGTGCTCCTTCGTCTCGTCGATCAGTTGGTGTTGCGGTGGCCTGCGCGTGGGTGTCGGTCACCTCCAGTCCGGTTGCTCTGGTCGTGACGATTGGGCGCAACAGCCGGCGGGCCTGTCTCGGGCGAACCCGTCGGGCCCCACGCTCCAGCGGACAACCCGCGACCAGCCGGGCTCCGGTCCATCCACCCCTCTGCGTCTCCCGGGGCGGTGCGCCAGGTTCGGAGGCCGAGGACCCCCAGCACAGCGGCCAGGGACGCAACGCCGACCAGTGGGACGACGTCGGGCGGCTCGACGGCCAGCAGTACCGGGACGGGGCTCAGGAACAGCACCCCGACCAGCACGACCAGCCAGCCCGTCCCACGGGCGCCCCCACCACGGCGGATCTCCGCACTACCGACCCCGGCGGACGCGGAGATGATCCCGACGAGCAGGCCGAGCGCACCGACCATGAACAGACCCTCCAGCGGTGCCGGCAGACGCAGACCGGCGGCATCGGCGGCGAGGAAGCCGATCGTGACCGCCAGGTACAGGCCAGCACCCACGGCGGCGGTCGTGGCGAACAGGCGCACGGTCCGACGCACCCGACCGTGGAGGGTCGAACCCATGCGGTGCAGCCCGACCGCGACGGCCAGACCGGCGGTGACCAGCCACTGCCAGATGTCCCAGACGGTGAGCCCTACGAACTCGTCGACCAGCCCGACCAGCAGGACGGCGCCGGCGAGCAGGAACGGCCCTCCTGCTGTTCGTCGCCTGTTGCGCGCGCTCGTCATCGCGGCGGCTCGGCCCGGTGCGCCAGGATGGCAGCGAGCTCCCGGGGGTGGGAGACCATCAGGTCGTGGCCGGCATCGATCTCGGTAACGTCGTCGATCCCCAGCCGCTCGACCGTGGCCCGTTGGGTGCGGGGCCTCACGGTGCGGTCGCGACGTGGCAGCACCCAGGCCGTCCTGGCGGGGTCGAGCAACCCGGCGGAGCGGACCGGTGCGCGGTCCAGACGGCTCGACTCGTCACACAGTTGGGTGAGCACCAGCTCGCGTTGCGGGGCGGTCATGCCGTTGCAGAACATCCACCGGGCCAGGGCCGGATGCGGGGCACGGCGAGGCATCCCGTGACGCGACTGGCGTGCGACCACCCAGCGTGTCGGCCCACGCAGCGTGTCCAGCACCGACGCGCCGTCCGGCGGGAGCAGCGCGGCAACCAGCACCGTCGCGGCGATGCGGTCGGACCCGAGACGGGCGTGGATCCCGGGCACCGTCAGGGCACCCATCGAGTGGGCCACGACCACGATCCGGTCGAGCCGTGCCGCCTCGATCCGTCCGATCACCTGGTCGACGCAACGTTCGACGGTGACCTCCCGGAGGTCCGCGGGAGCATCCCCGCGTCCCGGCAGGTCAACGGCCACGACCCGCAGGTCGGCGGCGGCTCGTGCCAGGGCGTCCACGGTCGGCTGCCAGCACGCAGCGGTGTGCGCGGCTCCGTGGATCAACACCATCCCGTCACCCATGGTGCTCCCGTCTGCCGCGTTCTGCTCGAGCGGTCCGACACGGGCCTGGCGTGACGGACCGAACAGGGTCCCAGCCAGGCATCAGGCCTGCACCAACCGGGCGCGCACGATCGCGGCGACCACCAGCAGCAGCACCGCCCCAAGTCCCAGCTGGAACGCACCGAGGTCCCGGACGATGTGCGCGTTGTAGGGCTCGAACGCCGCAGCGCTCGCGAAGGACGAGCGTGGTGCCACGAAGGCCCACATCCACGCGCCGACGAACACCAGCCCGACTCCCACCGCCACCACGTGCGCGAACCGCTCCGTGTTCCGCGTGCGGGTGACCTCTGCCGATCCTGCCGTCATCGCACCTGCTCCTGTTCACCCGGTGTCCCTGGCCGCGGTCGCAGGTTCGACGCCAGCCGTGGCGCGCCGATCCGTCAGCAGGATGTAGCCCAGTGGCAGCCAGCACAGCCCGAACGCCGTACGCATCAGCAGGAACGCCTCGGGGTTGCCCTCGACCGGCCGTGCGTCGAACGCGAACATGATCCACAGCAGGCCCACCACCCCGGCGATCGCAGGCACCGCCCGCCACCGAGGCAGCACGCCGTCACGCAACGCCGCGATGCCGAACGACAACACCCCCAGCACCAGCAGCAAGGTCCCCAGCACGATCGGCATGAACCACGGCCCGTCCAACTCCAACAGGAACGCCCCGACGTGGCCGACCGTCAACAGCCCGACCGCAACCAGGCTCAGGGCGAGCCCGACCCGACCGAGGAGGTTGGATCGGCGACGGTACTGGGATCGCAGGGCGAGCAGCCCCAGGAACCAGGCGCCGAACGCCACGACCATCAAGACTCCTAACATCTGGTCGGTCGGATCCACCAGATGCCGGAACCGGCTCCCGAGGAAGATCAGCACCCCGACCAGCAGAGCGATCCCACCCCACCGGGCCCGGTCGAGGCTTGGCGCGGACAGCTCAGGTGTGTTCGTCATGGTGCTCCCTTCGGTGCGCGAGCGTGGCCGCCACATCGCGGTCCGTCGGCGGATCCCGTCACGGTCTGGACCGCACGGGACCCTTCCGCATCGAGCCACCACCTGCCCTACCGACGAGGTGCACCTGCCCGCCGGCGACACGATCCGCCCCAACGCGCGTCATCCGCACCTGACATCCGCGCGACGCACGGCATGCCCGGGGTCCTGACGGCGTTGATCGGTAGCACCCGTAGTCATGCGGCGATCGCGGTTGCCGCCGGCATCACTGCAGATCTCCGGGGTGCAGGTGTGAGGTGGGCTGACGAGCGCGAGCCGATGCCGGCCGGATCGCCGGCACCCAGCTCGCCCGTCCAGCCCAGCGCCGCGTCCAGTGTTGGCGCGCGCCGTCGGTTGGTGTCACCCGGGTGGGGCTCGCCCTCGCCTGTCCAGTAGTGAGGACCGGGACGGCGGACCCCTCGGCCCGTCGACACCAGCCGAGGAGGACACCATGCGACGCCCGCTCTGGAACCGCATCGGACCCGGCGCCGGGGTGCTGCTCGGCCTGGCAGGCGTGATGCTCCTCGTGGTGCTGCTCGGCGAGCGGTTCGGCCAGGAGCTCGGCTACGTCTCACCACGCAAGTCGGCCGAGGCGGTGACCAGCTTCCTTGAGGCCAACGCGGACCGGTTCCGTGAGATGAGCGTGATCAGGCTCGGACTGGCCGCACTGCTGCTGCTCTTCGTCGCCGACCTGTTCGAGCGGCTCCGTGGTGCGTTGCCCGAGTCGGCACGGTGGCTGTCCATCGCGTTCCTGGCCGGCGGGCTGCTGTTCGCGAGCGGACTCGTGCTCTCCGCGGCGCTGGGCTACGGCGCATCGAGCATCCACGACTTCGGCGAGGACCTGCAGACCGCCCGGGCGCTCCACGCCCTGTCCACCGACTCGCTCGGGGCGATCATCCCCGGAGTCGCATTGATGACCGCCACAGCCGCCGCTGCCAGCCTCGCGTTCCGGGCGCTGCCACGCTGGCTCGGCATCCGCGCCCTGGCGGCCTTCGCGATCGACCTCGCCGCCTACTGGGTGCCGATATGGGCGCTGTGGACCCTGGCGACCTCCCTCACGCTGCTGGTCCGGCCCGACACCGCACCGATGCCCACCAACGAGCAACCCATCCGATCCGCGCCAGACCGAGCCTGACACCGCATGCCATCAGACGACGACATCCGACGCCACCACGTCCCCGGTCTGGCTCTCCAGACACGACCCTTGCGGCAGATGGCCGCCCCGAGGCGAAAGGCCGAACGGCCATCACCGTCGATGACGACCAGGACAACACGCCCGTGATGGCTCGTCGGATCCGGCGATGTCTCGGGCGATGGCGTCAGTGGCGTGGCATCGAGGCACTGACACACCATCGTTGATCGCAGGGTTCCTGGCCACGGCTCGCACGGCAGACGGCCTGCATCCATCCAACCCGTCGCGGCCACAGCAGGCCAACGTCGAGTTGCGCCTGGGGTCTGGCTACTGCCAGGGGCGCAGGTGGCGTGAGGGGGCGGCCGGTCGGTGCCCGTCGGTGTCCGGCCCGATGGCGAGCTGGGCGCCGTCGAGGAGGTCGAACAGCTCGTCGGCTGCCCATACCCGGTTGCGTCGGTAGCCGGTGACCTCGCGCAGGACCTCGGCCTTGGCGAGCCGTTCGATGCCACGCTGCGCGGTGCGCTTGTCGACCTCGAGCGTCGCCGCGACCGTGCGTGCGTCGATGACGGGCTGGGCGGGCAGCATGTCGATCAGGCGGCGGGCGATGGACCCGGCGCGCGGTGCTCCGGCCCGCTGGTGCCACTCGACGGTGAGCTCTTCGAGGTCGTGTGCGAGCGCTTCGGAGACCTTCGCTGCCCGCGAGGCCGCGTGAGCGAAGTGGGTGACCCATGTGTCCACGTCGCCCTCGCGCTGGTAGGCAGCAAGGGCAGCGAAGTAGGCGTCGCGCTCGCTGAGCAGCACCGTGGAGACGGGCACGGTCGTGCGTGTGGTGACGCGATCGGCGCGTAGCAGCGTGTGCACGATGCAGCGTCCCACGCGGCCGTTACCGTCGGCGAACGGGTGGATGCCCTCGAACTGTGCGTGCACGAGCGCGGCCTTGGCGATCCGGTCCACGTCGTCACGGGCCGCGAAAGTCCCGAGATCCTCGAGCAGGGCCGGCACATGCTCATGCGGGGGCGGAACGAAGCTGGCGTCCACTGGGGTGGCGCCACCGACCCACACGACCTTGTCGCGCAGGCGGCCTGCGATGCCGCGGTCATCCTCGGCGAGCAGCACCTGGTGCAGCTGCAGGAGAGAAGCTGTCGACAGCGGCACGGCAGCGTCGGCCTGGGCGAGCGCGGCAGCCATGGCCTTGACGTTGCCGGCGGCCTCGCGTGCGGACGCCTTGGCAGCGGCTGGCTCGTGCATAGCCAGGGACACACCGCGGTTGGACACCCGCAGCGACTCGATGCGTGAGGACGCAACCGCTTCGGAGCGCAGTAGGGACAGCGCGGCGATGGCCACCGTGGAGCCGTCCATGGAACGATCGACTGCGGTGATCTCGTGCATCGCCTCGGAGCAAGCGGCCGCTGCCGGTCCCGAGAGATCAACGGGCAGGTGGGCGATGACCGGAGGCAGCGTGGCTTCGTAGTTCGCGGGCTTCGACTTGCGGCGCGACAGGCCGCTGCCAGGGTCCGGTGCCCACCGCTGGGTGACCGACGTCGGGGCGAACAACGAAGGCTCGCTACCGCTGGACGCATCGATCACAACTGTCCCCAGCCACTAGTGTAGAGACATATACTACCCTAAGTGTCTTTAAGAGTGGGCATGCAGTCAGTTGTCGGTGTGGTCCCGATGCAGCCCTTACGCATCGAAGTCGACCCTGAACCGGCCATCCGGTGTGCAACGCCCGTTGTCGGAGAGTTGCGCGGCAACGTCTTCCCAGCGAGATCGCACGGGGTGGTTGTTGTTCGCCCGTCGGAGGCTGGGAGTAGGCGGCGTAGACGTGCTACTGGAGACGGAGTAGACGAAAGGCTGGTGCGGTGACGCTGACCGCGGTGCTCGACCGCTTGCGAGAACGAGCCGAGTCCGACCCGTCGCTGCTCGAGACGCTGGAGCATCTGGCCGATGCCGACCCGGTCGAGGACCCCTTCTCCGCGCCTGCCGATGACCTGGCAAAGCTCGCCCGCACGATCAACCGGCAGCGACAGGCGGATCGGCTCGCAGAGCTACGGGAACGGAGCCTGACCACCGGGCAGGTCGTCGAGCTGGTGGCATCGATCTCGGATCGCAAGGGCGTGGACCGGCGGCGTTCCCGCGGCTCACTGCTCGGCATCCGTGCCGGCAACCAGATGCTGCATCCGGCGTGGCAGTTCGACCTTCGACGCCAGGACACCCTCCCTGGGCTGCCGCTCGTGCTGGCCGCGCTGTTGGAGGTCGCGGCTGACGGGCTCGACGCCGACGCGATCGCCATGACACCGCGCGTCGACGCCGGAGGTTCCTCCGTCGCGCAACTGCTGGCCGCCGGCGACCCCGACGCCGCGGTCGCGTTCGTGCACCTCGCTGGAGACCAGTCCTGACCCGCTTCGCCGCACAGCGGCCAGTGGGGCTGCGCACGGCCGCGACCGCACCCACCTGGTGGCGCATCGACACCGACCCTCCCGACCGCTGGGACTGGTCTGGGTTCGACCACCCACGCCACCGCTTCGA
>SLLJ01000106.1 GCA_007134165.1 Nitriliruptoraceae bacterium
CCAGCTCGGTGTGGCGGGGTGGGCCGGGCGCCTGCTCGGGGTGGTCGGCGCGGGTGTGGCCACCACGCGACTCGCGCCGCTCGAGCGCGGCGGTGAGCACCAGGTCCGCGACCACGGCGAGATTGCGGCCGGTCAGGTCGGTACGCAGGACGGGCGCGAGCCGTGCGAGCTCGTCGAGTCCGGCACGCAGCCCGGCCCCGTCACGCACCAGCCCGGCGGCCTGCCACATGGTGCGGCGCAGCGCCGCCACGGCACCGTCCGCCACGGCACCGTCCGCCACGCCACCGTCCGCCGCCGGACCACCGACGACCTCGCCCGCGCCCGCCGCCACCTCGAGGTCGCGGGTGACGACCGGGACGGCCTCAGCACGCACGGCCCAGGCCACCTGCGCGCCGCCGACCAGCCCCTCGACCAGCGAGTTGCTGGCCAGGCGGTTGGCGCCGTGCAGGCCGGTGGAGGCCACCTCACCGCAGACGTACAGCCCGGGCAGGCTGGTACGTCCGGCGAGGTCACCGCGGACCCCACCCATGTGGTAGTGCTGGCTGGGTGTCACCGGCAGCAGGTCCACGCGAGGATCGAGGCCGGCCTGCTGGGCGGCGTCGAAGACGGTGGGGAACCGCTCGGGGAACCGCTCGCCGATCACGCGGGCGTCGAGGTGGATGGGACCGCGCCGCAGCGCCTGCCAGTTGGCGCGCGCGACCACGTCGCGGGGGGCGAGCTCGGCGTCGGGGTGGACGTCGAGGAGGTAGCGCCGCCCGTCGACGTCGACGAGCGTCGCGCCCTCGCCGCGCAGCGCTTCGGTGAGCAGCGGGCGGGGATCGCGGTCGACGTCGAGCACGGTGGGGTGGAACTGCACGAACTCCGGGTCGCGCACCACCGCGCCGGCCCGTGTGGCCATCGCCAGCCCGTCGCCGGTGGCCTCGACCGGGTTGGTGGTGTGCGCGTACACCCGGCCGATGCCCCCGGTGGCCAGCACCACGGCGGGAGCGAGCAGGGCGCGGCGACGACCGCTGGCGTCGACGGTCAGCACCCCCACGACCCGCTCGCCGGCGCGCAGCAGGTCGATGACGGCGGTGTCCTGCACCACCTCGACGTCGGGGCGGGCCTTGACCGCGGCGACCAGCGCCCGCATCACCGCGGCGCCGGTGGCGTCCCCGTGGGCCCGCACAATGCGGCGGCGGGCGTGACCGGCCTCGCGGCCCAGCGCCAGCCCGCCGCCGCGGCCGTCGCGCTCGGTGTCGAAGGAGGCACCGAGCTGCTGCAGCCAGGCGATGCGGTCGGGCGCGCCGGCCGTGAGGCGGGCCACCACCTCGGCGTCGGCCAGGCCGCCAGCGACGGCGAGCGTGTCGGCGGCATGGCGCGCAGGGTCGTCGTCGGGGCCGAGCGCGGCGGCGATGCCGCCCTGGGCCCAGCGGCTGGCGCCCTCACCCAGGCGGGTCTTGGTGACGACCGCGCAGTCACCGAGCTCGAGCGCGGCGGTGAGACCGGCGATGCCCGAGCCGACCACCACGGCCCGGCGGTGCAGACGGGGAACGGCGTGCACGGGACGCATGGTCAGCTCGCGCGCAGCATGGCGTCGACGGCGCGCCGGGCGCGCTCGGCGATCTCGGGCGCGACCTCGACGCGGTGGGTGAGGTCCTCAAGCGCGGTGCGGATGTTGTGCAGGGTGATGCGTTTCATGTGGGGGCACATGTTGCAGGGGCGGACGAACTCGGTGTCGGGTGCCTCCTCGGCGACGTTGTCGGCCATCGAGCACTCGGTGACCATCACGACCCGCTCGGGACGGTTGGTGGCCAGCCAGGCGGTCATCTGCGAGGTGGAGCCGACGTAGTCGGCGGCGTCGAGCACGTCGGGCGGACATTCGGGGTGGGCGATGATCTGGATCGAGGGGTCCTCGACGCGCAGCGCGTCGAGCTCCGCGCCGGTGAAGCGTTCGTGGACCTCGCAGGCCCCGTCCCAGGTGATGACCTCGACGTCGGTCTGTCCCGCGACCCAGGAGCCGAGGTAGCGGTCGGGCAGGAACAGCACCCGGTCGGTGCCCAGCGACTCGACGATACGCAGCGCGTTGGACGAGGTGCAGGTGATGTCGGACTCGGCCTTGACCTCCGCGGAGGTGTTGACGTAGGTCACCACCGGCACCCCGGGGTAGCGCTCGCGCAGCTGCCGGACGTCCGCGCCGGTGATCGAGTCGGCCAGCGAGCAGCCGGCCCGCGGGTCGGGGATCAGCACGGTCTTGTCGGGGCTGATGATCTTGGCGGTCTCGGCCATGAAGTGCACGCCGGCCATGACGATGACCTCGGCGTCGGTCTCGGCGGCCATGCGGGCCAACTGCAGCGAGTCGCCGCGCAGGTCGGCGACGCCGTAGAAGATGTCGGGCGTCATGTAGTTGTGGGCGAGCACGACCGCGTTGCGCTCCTGCTTGAGCCGGGCGATGTCGGCCACGACCGGTTCGAGGATGTGGCGCTCCACGTCGGGCACGATCCCATCCAGCGGTCCGTTGACCGGCAGGGGACGGCGCAGCACCGAGGTGGCGAGGTCGGTGGGCGCGGTCGCAGACCGGGCCTGGGCGGGGGCGGTCGGGGCAGCGGCGGCGGCGGGCTGAGGCGGCATGGCGGGCGCTCCGTGCGGTGCTCGGGGGTGCCTCTGGGGGCTGCTGAATTATGCTCACTGGGAGCATTATAGGCGTATCGTACCGCACGTTCGCCCGTTCGTAACCCCCCACTTTGCCCGATCGCCGCTCAGCGGTAGGGCACGCCCACGCCGGGACGAGGCCGCTCACGCTGCACCGAGGGGCGGAAGCGGAACAGCTCAGCGGGCCGGCCAGCCTGGGACCGGGCCCGCTGCCCGGTGCCCTCGACCAGCCCGGAGCGCTCGACCAGGCGACGGAAGTTCTGCTTGTGCAGGGTGATGCCGGCCAGCGCCTCCACGGTGTGCTGCAGCTCGAGCAGGCTGAAACGTTCGGGGAGCAGCTCGAAGACGACGGGGCGGTAGGTGAGCTTGCCGCGCAGCCGGCTCAGTGCGGTGGCGGCGATACGTCGGTGGTCGAAGCGCAGGGCGATACCGGTGTCGACACTCGGCGGCGGCGACCCGGTGTCGCGGGCCCACTCGGGCAGCAGGTGTGCCCCGTACAGCAGCTCGTAACGCTCGAGGGCGCGGATGCCGTCCCAGGGTGGCCCGAAGTTGACCGCGACGCGCTCCGCGCGCTCGCGGCGCACGTCGGCGTCGGGGCCGGCCGCCACCCACGAGGCAAGCGCCGCGCGGATCGCGGCCTCCTCGGGGCTCGGTTCGGCGTCGCGCTGGTCCTCCCAGGGCAGCAGCGCATAGACGTCGATCCAGCGCGCATCCAGCGGCGGTTCGGTCTCCTCCACCAACGCGAGGTAGCCCACGCTGACCTGCCGCTGCGGGCCGGCGTCGGGGCGACGGTCGCGGTCGCCGAAGGTGTAGAGCTGCTCGACGTAGCCGACCTCGAGCCCGGTGCGGCTGCGCACCCAGCGGCGCAGCCCGAGCTCCAGGGTCGCGTCGCGCTCCACGTCCAGCGGCCCCGAGGGCAGCGCCGGGAGCTGGCCGGGCTCGTCGACCACCAGCAGGCGGGGCCGGCCCTGCGACACCGCGACGATGACCGCATCCAGGGTCATGGCCACCAGCGCCGCCACATCCGGGGTCATGGTCGCACCCCCGACTCGCCGTCCCCGCCGGGGGGGACCTCCGGATCGACGCCGAGCACGAACTCCACCGCCGCCTGGGCATGCAGCGCGGTGGTCGGGTACCACGCCACCTCGACGTCCTCGACGTCCTCGGCGGCGACGAGCAGCTCGAGTTCGGTGCACCCGGCGACGATCCCCCGCGCTCCCTTCGCGACCAGCGCGTCGATGACCCCGAGCAGCGCGGCGCGGCTGTCCGCGCGGACCTCGCCGTGGATGAGCTCGTCGTAGATGATCCGGTGCACCTCGGC
>SLLJ01000263.1 GCA_007134165.1 Nitriliruptoraceae bacterium
CGGTCGTCACCCGCGACCTCGAGGTGGCGGCGGGCGCGGGCGAGGTCGTCGGTGGTCCGGCGGCGGACGGTGGCGTGGCGGACGGTGCCGTGGCGGACGGTGCCGTGGCGGACGGTGGCGTGGCGGACGGTGCCGTGGCGGCGCTGCGCCGCACCATGTGGCAGGCCGCCGGGCTGGTGCGTGACGAGGCCGGGCTGCGTGCCGGACTCGACGAGCTCGCACGGCTCGAGCCCGTCCTGCGCACCGACCTGACCGGCCGCAATCTCGCCGTGGTTGCGGACCTGGTGCTCACCGCCGCGCTCGAGCGGCGCGAGTCGCGTGGTGGCCACACCCGCGCCGACCACCCCGAGCAGGCGCCCGGCCCACCCCGCCACACCGAGCTGGCGCCCCGGGAGGCTGCCCGGTGCGCGGTGGTGCTCGACGAGCAGCTGGCGGCCCTGCCGTGAGCGGCGCAGACGCCCCCGCGTCCTGGCCCGTCGAGCCGCCGCCGGCCGCGGCCGTCGAGGCCGCCATCACCGCCGCGCTGGCCGAGGATCTCGGGGGTGTGGGCGACCTCACCACCTCGGCGACCATCCCGCCGGGCCGGGTCGCGAGCGGTCGTCTCGTGGCGCGAGCGTCGGGCACGATCGCCGGCTTGAGCATCGCTGCTGGCGTGTTCGACCACCTCGACGGGGAGGTCGTCATGGTCCCGGGGGCTGGTGGTACCGGGTCCGGCGGGTCTGGGTCAGGCGGGTCTGGGTCCGGCGGGTCTGGGTCCGGCGGGTGCTGGGTCGACGGGGACCGGGTGGCCGCAGGCACCGTGCTCGCCACCCTCGAGGGTGATGCCCGGGCCATGCTCACCGGTGAGCGCACCGCCTTGAACCTGCTCGGCCACCTCAGCGGCATCGCGACCGCGACCCGGACGCTCGTCGACGTCGTCGCCGGCACCGACGCCCGGATCGTTGACACGCGCAAGACCACCCCCGGCCTGCGGGCGTTGGAGCGCTACGCGGTGCGCTGCGGAGGGGGACGCAACCACCGCTACGGCCTGCACGACGCGGTCATGATCAAGGACAACCACCTCGTGGCTGCCGGCTCGATCACCGCCGCGGTACGAGCCGTGCGCGCGCGGGTCGGGCACATGGTGCGTGTGGTGCTCGAGGTCGACGGGCTCGACCAACTGCCCGAAGCGCTCGAGGCCGGCGTGGACGTGGTGCTGCTCGACAACTTCGGGCCCGATGCCCTGCGCGAGGCGGTCGCGCTGATCGACGGTGCGGCCGTCACCGAAGCCTCGGGCGGCATCACCCTTGACACCGTCCGAGCGGTGGCCGAGACCGGGGTGGACGTGATCTCCGTCGGGTGGATCACCCACTCCGCGCCGCGGCTGGACGTCGCGCTCGATCTCGAGGTCCGCTGATCGCTCCGGTGCGCCCGGTGGGGCGACACGTGCGCTTGTCACCGTCGGGGACCGCGCGCGGCCGTGGTGGTCGTTCGCAGACCTGAACGGCGCAGCCGTGGAACCAAGCTCTGCGTGCTCGGACCGACGTCAAGACCCGGGCCGGTCCGTGCTCCGACAACAGCGGACGTCTGGAATGGCCGGACAGGCCGGGGCAGCGCCCTCGCCTGACCAGCACCTTGTCTAGGAATGATTCTGCGCATTATTCTTATACATTGGCTGGGCCGCTGTGGTTCCAGCACGAACACGAGGACTGCCCGGTGATCATTACCCCCCAACCACAGGCGTCACAACGCAGGTTACGGCGTCTTCTTGCTCCCCCGCTGCTCGCCGTGACGCTCATGGCGACGTCCGCGCTTCCTGCCGCGGCAACGGCGCCGAGCTTCGCGGATGTTCCTGCAGGCAGCACCCATGCCGTGAGCATTGCACGACTGGGCGCCGCCGAGGTTCTCCAAGGCTTCGCCGACGGGACCTTCCGCCCAGCACAGAACGTGACCCGGGGCCAGTTCGCCGCAATCGTGGCGCGCTCGATGGGTCTGACCGAAGCCACGACCATCGATGCCTTCGACGACATTGCGGGAACGACCCACGCCGGATGGATCCAAGCGCTGTTCGATGAAGGAGCCATTCGTGGGTTCACCGACGGAACCTTCCGGCCCTCCGCGCCGGTGACCCGAGGACAGAGCGCGTCGATGCTCGTGGAGTTGTTCGACATCGATCCCTCGACCGCGGCACGGCCTTCCCCGGACGCACCGTGGTTCTCCGACGTCTCCGGGACCACGCACGAGGCCGCGATCGACGTGCTGGCCGACCGCGGGGTGCTGCGTGGCGATACGTCTGGTCGCTTCCTGCCGTCGCTGAACCTGCGTCGGGACGCTGCCGCGTCCGTCCTCGCGCGCACCATCGACCGCACCGTCGTCGACCCTGCGTTTGGAGACCAGGGCAGCGTCGCCGATGTGGTGCGCGCGAACAACCAAGCCCGGGGAATCGCGGTCGACCAGCAGAGCCATCTGTACTCCGTTGGCCACTCGTGGACCGATGACACGTTCGACGATTTCGGCAACCACCTCATCCGACGCACGACCGACGGGCGTATCGACCCCGACTTCGGTGACGACGGGATCGTCGCGATCGACGGTCCGATCCCCGCCTTCTGGGAATTCCTGCGACCAGTGCCGCTCGACGATGGTCGCGTGGCGGTGGTCGGCAACGCGATGACGATCAGTGCCGTGGCTTATGTCAGCGCCGACGGTGCCATCGACACCGACCGAGGTGACGCCGGATACGCGGTGTTCGAAGCGTCGGATGACACCGAGCCTGGCTTCATGGCCTTCGATGCGGCGACGGACGACGAGGGTCGACTCATCGTCGTAGGTGACCGGTTCCTGATGACCGAAGCCGGGGGTCCTGACGCGTCATCGAGGCTGGGGTTCGTTGCCCGGCTCGCCGCCGACGGCACGCCCGACGCCAGCTTCGGTGATGATGGCATCGTCACCGTGGACACCGACGACGGCCGTGTCCAGCTGCGCAGTGTGTCGATCGCCGATGATGGCAGCATCGTCGTCGCTGGCCGGGCCCTCACCGACCCAACCCCCGAACTGCTGCTCGCTGCGCTGACCGCCGACGGCCTGTTCGACCCCGGCTTCGGGGACAACGGGTTGGCGCGTCCGGTTGCGGACCACGACGTTGGACGGATCGGGTGGGAACTCGCGCACGACGCGGATGGTGGCATCGTCGTGGTCGGGAACCAGGGCGCTTTTGGCAGCCGAGACGGCTTCGTCTTGCGGACCGGTGCTGATGGGCTGTTGGACGATGGTTTCGGTGACGGTGGCATCCACCTGCTCGCCGACGGGTTCGTCACGTCGTTGCTCGTCACCGACACGCACCTGTGGATCGGCGGGCAGGCCGGCGACATCGGTGCCGACCGCGGCTGGTCGGTGTGGCGTCTCTCGCTGACGGGCACGCCCGACACCTCGTTCGGTCTGGGAGGCCAGAGCGTGCTCAACTTCCCCCGTCGCGACACCGGCGATTTCATCGCCGGCAACGTGGCGGGGATGACGACCGTCGACGGATCGGTCGTGCTGCACGGCATCGATGCCGACAACGCGCTGCGGGTGGTCGGTCTGGCACCGTGACCACGACGACGACGTCTGGATCGTCGGAGCCGCAGTCGGGGGCCGCTCGACCGTGCTCCACCTCGGCCGCGACGGATGGCGTCAGATCGATACCGGCCTCGACGTCGACCTCTGGGCCGTCCACGTCCACGATGATGGCAGTGTTCTGGTCGCCTGTGGCGGCGGACGTATCGTGCGGCTGGTTGACGAAGAGGCCGAGGAGGTCGGGCCGAACACGACGGCACGTCACACCATCACCGGCCTGACGACAGCCGGAGACATGACCTGGGCCGTTGGTGGTTCCGGAAGGCGCGCCGGTTTCGCTGGGCATGCTCGGCGACGTCCAGGCCATCGTCGGTGCGACCTCCGCGGTCGTCGACGTGCTGCCGTCCGGAACCGC
>SLLJ01000367.1 GCA_007134165.1 Nitriliruptoraceae bacterium
GTCGCGATCGCGCCCACCCCCGGCAGCGCCCAGGACACGCTGCTGCCGACCGCGAACGCCTGCGACTGGGTGGCCACGCCGATGTGTCCCTCGACCGGGTCGCGGGCGATGATCGAGTAGGTCACGCTCGACGCTGCTCCTCGGACGCATGCCGCGGCTTCTCACCCATCCCGGATGAGGGTGACACCCTCTGCCCACCCTACCTTCTATCCTTGCCCGAATCGTGCCGTGCCCCGAGGAGACCCCCGAAGATGGCGAACGTGCCCGATCCGCCGAAGCCCCCGCCACCGACTGGTCCCCGGTCGCAGCCCGCCGGCGCCGATCCCACCGCAGATCTCGGCCCGGTGCCGCCGCCCCTGCCGCCACGACCCTCCGCCGATGTGGGCGAGAACGACCCGACCGAGGTGCTTGATGCCACCAGGGTGCTGCCCGAGGAGGGCTCGGGGGGGCCCGAGCCGCTGCGCGGGGTGGTCGTGCAGGCCGGGACCGACCGGCCCGTCGAGGGCGCGAGCGTCGAGTTGGAGGACGCTGCCGGGCAGGTGGTGGGACGGGCCACCACCGTCGCGGACGGCCGCTTCACCTTCGCGCAGGTCTCGCCGGGCAGCTACCAGCTCACTGCTTCGCGGGAGGGACTGTTCGGCGCCAGCATCGCCCACCAGCACCCCGGCGGCCGAGCCCACCTCGAACTCCTGCCCGCCCGGCTCAGCGGCACGGTGCACGCCACCGACGCCGAGCCCGGCGATGCGATCAGCGCCACGGTGATCGCCCGCGACCAGGCCGGCCAGGTCCGCGCCCGCACCATGACCGAGCCCTCCGGACGTTTCGTGCTCGACGGACTGCCTGCGGGCACCTACGAACTCGCCGCCAGCGCCGAGGGGTACTTCACCGCCCGCGGACAGGTCCGCCTGGACACGACCACGACCCCGATCCGCCTCGAGTTGGCTCCGGCCGAACTGCAGGGCACGGTCATCGGCGAGGCCACTGGCGAGCCGGTCCTCGATGCGCTCATGCAGCTACGGACCGGCGACGGCCAACTCGCCGGCCAGGCCAACTCGGATCCGTCCGGGCGCTTCCTGATCCCGTTGGCCGGACTCGCCCCGCCGGGACCGCCCCAGCAGGTCACCCACACCCTCGATGCCACGGCCGAGGGCTTCGAGCCGACCACCCTCGAGCTCACTCTCAGTGACGCGCCCATCGACGACATCGAGGTGGTGCTGGCGCCGGCCAAGCGCTCGCCCTGGCTGTGGATCGGGCTTGGGGTCGCCGCCGTGGTGGTGATTGCGCTGCTCGTGCTGCTGCTCGGGGGTCGCTCGGCCACGGTCCCGGCCCTGACCGGCAGCAACATCGAGGAGGCATCCGCCACGCTCGTCGACGCCGACCTTCTGCTCGGTGCGGTCGAGACCGTGGAGTCCGACGCGCTGGCCGGCACGGTGGTGCAGCAGAGCCACGCCGCTGGTACCCAGGTCCGGCCCGACACCGAGATCGACGTCGTCGTAGCTGCGCCACCCGGCGAGGTGGCGGTGCCCAACGTGATCGGGCTGCGTAGCGGCCCTGCGATCAGCGCCATCGAGGACGCCGGCCTGCTGGTCGGTCTGATCACCATCCAGCCGTCGGCAGAGACCGCGGAGGGCCGCGTGCTGGCCGCCAACCCGGAGGCCGGCGAGATCGTCGAGCCGGGCTCCGAGGTCGATCTGGTGCTGGCCACCGCGCCAGAGCAGGACCCGGCCATCGAGGTGCCCCGCGTGATCGGGCGTCAGGAGGCGGATGCGCTGCGCCTGCTCGACGACGGCGGCTTCGAGGTCATCATCGAGCGCGAGTTCTCCCGCGAGCCCGAGGGCATCGTCACCGATCAGGACCCCGACGCGCGCACCGAGGTGGCGATCGGCGCGGCGGTGGTGATCGAGATCAGCCGCGGCCCCGAGCCCTCCGAGCCGGCACCCGAACCGGAGCCCGAACCCGAACCGGAGCCCGAACCGGAGCCCGAACCGGAGCCCGGACCCGATCCAGATCCCGGCGACAACGGGGACGGTCCCGAGCTGCCCGAGTTGCCCGAGATGCCAGAACTGCCGGATCTACCCGATGTCGATACCGGTCCGATCCGCGACTTCCTCGACCGCTTGGCCGACTGGCTGCGCAACCTGTTCAACTGACCGCCACCGTCGGTGCCGGCCGGGTCCACCCGGTCCGGCACCGACCGCGGCGACGCGTGCCTCACCGACACGGGCACCGCGATCGATGCGGTCACGATCTGGAAGGTCGTTGAGCTCGACTGTGACCTCGGCGGAGCGAAGGTCGTCAAGTTCGACCGTGGCCTCAGGGGAGCGAAGGTCGTCGGCATCGAGCAGGAGCCGCGCTGGTCCCCACCGTGCTCATCGACACCGGCACGTGGCGTGGTGCCCAGCCCGAAGGGGGACGGCCATCGGTGGCGTCGGCCACCTTCGACCTCGTGTCGGCGCATCCCTACCGGTTCGGTCACTTCGACGAGATCTTCACCGTCTGAGCCGATCTGCGAGGGGACCCTCCAGACGAACGGGGGCAAACGCGGGTCGAGTGCTTGAGCAGGCCTCGTGCAAGCCTGCGGCCGAGCGACCTGTGCACGAACCTCAGTTGGGGTATCCACGCCGATCATGACGGGCGGATCGCCCTGCATCCGGTCGGCGCCCCCGCGTACGGCGTCCTGGCCACAGGGAGAACCCCGGATGGGGGGTGACGGTCCTGGTGGCGATGCGCACTCGACGCTGACCTCACCCGATCGACACGGCCTGCCCGCCGCTCGTCGCCGCCACGATCTCCAGCACGGCCGACCGCCCCCCGGCGCCGACGGTGCGGCGGGTGGTGTCCACTCCCGCCTGAAGGTGGGGTCAACCCCCCTTGGCATCTGGGGGCTGACTTCCTGCCGGCTGGTCCCCACGTCGAGCAAGATGACGGGCGCGGACGACGACCAACAACCCACTGGACGGACGTGGAGGCGTGAATGGACCGGACTGACCGCAGACGGGCCGAGCAGCGGGCTCGTCTGCAGGCTGGGGAGGCCGGGGCGTTCGCGTACTACGGCGTCGAGGCCACCTCGGAACCACTCGTCCTGGCTGACCCGCCGCTCACGACCCGGGTCGTACGGATCGGGTCGGGACCATCGACGGTGCTGCTGCACGGCGGTGCGCTCACCTCGACGGTGTGGGCGCCGCTGCTCGCGCACCTTCCGGGGCGTTCGCTGTATCTGGTCGATCTGCCGGGCTGCGGGCTCGCCGATGCATTCGACTACCGGGGCGTGGACCTGGCCAGCCACCAGACCGCGTTCGTCGGCTCGGTCCTGGATGCACTGGGATTGGACCGGGCGGCGTTGATCGGTGCATCCATGGGTGGCTGGTACGCGCTGCGCTTCGCGATCTCACGACCGCAACGGGTAACCGCAGCGGCGCTGATCACCGCCCCCGCGATGGCCTTGCCGGGCTCGCTCATGCCGGTGTCGATGGCGCTGCCCAGCACCTGGCTCGGGTGCCGGATGGCCGGCATCGGCCCGCCGCCCTCGGTCCGGATGACGCGGCGGATGCTGGCGACGATCGGCGGGGAAGGATCGGTCGCTGGGGCACCGGAGGTGCTGTTCGATGCGCTCGGGGCGGCGATGGCACTCGCCGCCCCGAGCTACGCCACGCTCGACATGTGCCGGTGGCGTACGCCCCATGCGCACCTCCAGGTCACGGAGGTCGAGTTGGCAGGCTGCCGTCCGCCAGTGCTTCTGCTGTGGGGCGAGGACGACAAGGTGCAGTCACCCGAAGCCGGTGCGTGGGCGGCGAGACTGCTACCCCACGGACGGTTGGAGGTGCTACCCGGCGGGCATGGCCTGTGGTTCGATCTTCCGCAGCGGTGCGGGCACCTGCTCACCGAGTTCCTTCACGGCGAAGATCGGCAGTCGGCGTAGGCCGGAGCACCGTTGGAGGCCA
>SLLJ01000145.1 GCA_007134165.1 Nitriliruptoraceae bacterium
GGCGTGGGCTGAGGCTGTTGAACGACGGGCACGACGGGTCCTGGCCGGCGAGACCGCGGGCGAGGACTGGTCTTCGGTCCGTGACCGTGTCCGACGCGCGCTGTCGGACGAGTGAGCCGACGAGTCCTCTTCGAGCCGGAGGCGTCGGCCGAGCTCGAGGAGGCCGCACGCTGGTACGAGGCTCAGCGGTCCGGTCTCGGGCTGACGTCCCTCGCGGCGGTCGACGGAGCCGTCGCGCACGCAACGGCATGGCCAGGGTCCGGAATCGCTGTCGCCGGCGTGTCGGCCAGCCTGTCAGTCCGCCAGCTCCCGGTCTCCCGCTTCCCCTACCGGATCGCAGACTTGGTCGCCGCCGAGGAGTTGCGGGTCCTCGCGGTTGCCCACACCCGTCGACGTCCTGGCTCCTGGCGATCCCGCACGCAGCCGCGATTTCGAACGCCGGGTCCATACGCCGCTCCCGCCCATAACAACACGGCGGTGGGTGCCAGGTTCGGGAACCGCTCCTGGATGCGTCCCAACGCGCCGGAGGGCGGCTGTTGGTCAGCTCCGTTCGGAAGTGAGGATGGTGGCCCCAGACCCCTGTCGTGCGGTACGTTTGATACCGCACGAGGGGAGCGTTGATGGCGACACTGCTCGAACTCCTGGCCGCCCTGGACGAGCTCGACCACGGCGGGGACGTCCAGGCAACGTCGGTGCGGATGCCTGCGGCGTTGCACCACGCCGTAGCGATCGCGGCGGAGCTCGGGATGGCCGAGTCGTTTACGGCTGCGACCAACGATGCCCTGGCGCGGCGAGTACGCGCGTTCGCTCGCCAGCAGGCTCTGGCGACCCACCTCGTCCGGTTCCCGCACGACCAGCCCGACCTCGAAGCGGTCGTGCGCCGTCGGGTAAGCGGCACGGACCACCCCGCCGCCCTCCACGAGCAGCTCACCGTCGCAGCCGCCAAGCGGTACGAGCAGCGGCACCCGGACTGGGCCGCCAACGGAGAGGTGGACCACGCCGTCGACCAGGTCCTCGAACTCGTGGAGATGCTGGTCGAGATGCCGGTGCCGGCAGCCACGGCCTGATGGTCGCGCCCGTCCGTCACCTGGTCCTCGACAACGAGGCTGTCTCGGCCCTGCTGTCCACCACGCGCCAGCACGCCAAGCGCGCCCAAGTACTTGAGGCGATCATGGCCGCCAACGGCCGCACGGTCGTGCCAACGGCCGTGCGGTGTGAAGCACGATGGGACCGCACGGAGCCGGTGACCGCGGCCGCCAACCTGCACGTGAGGGACGACGACCCGCTCGATCCGGTGGCGGCCAACCGCAACGTGCAGCTGCGGCAGGCGGTGCCCGCGGCCTCCCTCGTTGACGCCAGCGTCGTGGTCAGCGCAGCACGGCTCGCAGGCGGCGACGTGGTCGAGGTGCTCACCTCCGACCCCGGCGACCTTTCCGCTCTGGCCGGACACACCAACGTCAACATCGACGTCCGCAGCCTCTGACCATCGCGCCCACGTGGGCTCTGCAACGAGCCCGCGAACAAAGCGGACGACGGTGCGCAACGCCCGTGATGCACCGGCCGCCCCGCTGACTTCTTCCCAACGCGATCACACCGGGGGGGGTCGGTCCCCGCGAGGAACGGCCGGGAGCTCCGAGGTGCCATGCGATTATGGACAGCACCCTCTCTACTTCGGAGGTCGCGGATCGCCTCGGGGTCTGGGTGTTGGGCGACACGTCACTTGAGCGGGGCGGCGACACCCTGGGTGAGGACAAGGTGGGCGTGCGCGCGAGGAGTTCTCGCTGCCTGACGGTGATCTCGAGGCCTGCAGTGCAGGGGCGGCGTTGAGTTGGTCCGCGGTGGGTTGACTGCCGCCCTTCGGGCCCAGAGCCGCACATGATCACGGCACGACGCGGCCAGGCTGCGCCAGCCATGACGGCTAGCGTCGTATGCGGCAGCCTCCCTTGTGCGTTGTGCAAGCTGCACGTCCGGCAGTAGTCTTGAGGTGCGGAGGTGGCCTCATGGAGATGGAATACGGCGACGAGGCCACTCGTCGGCTCCACCAGGAGGGCGTCAGCTACGGCAAGGGCTTCGACCGGCAGGCGCTGATGCGGCTCAACCGGATCAAGGCCGCAGTCGACCAGCGCGACCTGAGCGCGCTGAAGGGCAACCGGTTCGAGAAGCTCAAGGGCGACCGGGCAGGCAGCTCCTCGATACGCATCAACGACCAGTGGCGCATCACCTTCCGGATCGAGGCCAACCGGGCCCTGGACGTAACCATCGAGGATTACCATTGAGAGGCACGAAGATGACCACGACGGTGAGCCTGGCAGTCCACCCGGGCGAGCACATCGCCGATGAGCTCGCCGCACGCGCCATGACCGCCGCGGAACTCGCCCGCACCATGGGTGTGGATGCCGGGCGCGTGTCCCGGCTGATCAACGCGCAGGTCTCGGTCACCGGTGACACCGCCTTGCGACTCGCGGACGCGTTCGGGACCTCCGCGGAGTTCTGGATGCGCCTCCAAGGCGACTACGACCTCGCTCGCGCACGCGAAGCCCGAGCGGTCTGACCACCACCAGCACCGAGCTGTCTCGCCCGGCCGAGTACGCAACCTGCGAAGGACCGCACCGTCCCCCACTGCCAAACCTCGCTGAACACGCGACCGGCCCGGCCCTGGCCGTGCCGGAGACGGCAGAGTCCGTCGATCCATTCGCGAGCACAGCCCTCCAGTTCCGGAAGGCGAGGGCAGAGATGATGCGACCGGCCCCAGCAACCGACCCTGTGCGCCGAGCCCCACGGCACCATCTCCTCCTCACGAAACGTGACGCGAGCATCCCCAACGGAGGTGGCGCCTGACACCGGGCCGCGCGGGTGCTGTCCTGGTGTCGCCGAGGGCTGGCTGACGCTGAACGCGATGCGCGCGGCCGGTGGCGTCTGACTTCCACCGCCGTCGAGCAGTTGACCGCCGCTCATGGGGTGGTTCCACCGCCCCTCCCGGCAGGCTTCACCCGAACCGAGCTGCTGGTGATGGCCGCGCTCGTGCGGGCACCTCGCGGGCTCACGTCGGCGCGGTCCGTGGCATCTCGAGTGGGTACCTCGCCAACGACCGCGAGCACCACCCTCCAGAACCTGAAGTGTGCGGATCTGGTGCGACGTGTCCGCGAGCCGCGGTTGTGGCGAGGACGCGCCATCGAGCGGGGGTCTGGTACGCGAATCTCCGAAGCGATGAGCTCGAAGGCTTGCTGGCCTACCTCCACCGCGTGACGCTGCCCCACGTGACGGCACCCAGCAGCGGGCCACTGCCCGAGCATCTGTGGCATCTGGTGTGGAACGCAGAACCCGGCGACCTCGACATCGCCAGGGATGCGACCTAGCTGGCCCACCGGGCGTTGACGCTCGCTGACCCCGAGGGACTCGGGTGGGTGGTCGCCACGCTCCCGACCGACTCGTTCGATCGTGCGCTACGGATGCGAGGCCTGGCCAAGGACAACGTGGCGTGGGCTCGCGCGGCACGAGGAGCCGCCGATGCTGCCTCGTGAGCTTCGCAGGCTGCTGCCTCCCTCAACGGTCGAGGCCTGGGCGAAGGTGGCAGCCGTCGCACCTGATGGCTCCTACCTCGCCGGCGGGACGGCGTTGGCCGTCCACCTCATGCACCGGGTGTCGCGCGACCTCGACGTGTTCGTGGCCAGGGACTTCGACCCTGAGGAGGTGCGTACGCGCCTCGCGCAGGCGGGCACGCTCTCGGTCACACATCGTTCCGGCGACACGCTCAACGGCGTTCTGGACGGAACCAGGGTCCGGTTCCTGCGAGCCACGCAGCAGTGGCTCGATGCGATGTCGCAGGTCGCGGGACTGCCGGTCGCCGGCGTACGTGACCTGATGGCCGACAAGCTCAAGGTCGTCGGGGACCGAGGGGAGCTCCGTGACTACTTCGACCTCATGAC
>SLLJ01000236.1 GCA_007134165.1 Nitriliruptoraceae bacterium
CGGCAGCTGCTCGCCTCGCATGAGCTGCGCTCGCAGCGCGAGGTCCGTGACGCGCTCGCCGACGCCGGCATCGACGCGCACCAGGCCACCGTCAGCCGCGACCTCGACGAGCTCGGAGCGGTCAAGGTCCGGGGTGTGGACGGCTCGCTGGTCTACCGCCTCGGCGTCGACCCGGGTCCATCCGCCGCCCGCGACCGGCTCGACGACACGCTGCGCCGGTTCGTGACCGCCGTGGCCTCGAGCGGCAACCTCGCCGTCCTACGCACGCCGCCCGCCTGCGCGCACCCGGTGGCCTCGGTGATCGACCTCGCCGAACTCACCGGGGTGCTCGCGACCGTGTCGGGTGACGACACCGTGCTGGTCGTTGCCGAGGAGGGCCTGGCCGGGGCGGAGCTCGCCGCCCGCCTTGCGCGTCGCGCCGGGGTCGCCCCCGGCTGAGCCTCGATTCGCCGATCTGCCCGATCCGATCTGCACCCCCCGATCTGCACAACCCGATCTGCATGACCCGATCTGCATGACCCGATCTGCACAACCCGATCTGCATGACCCGATCTGCACCCCCACCGCCGCTGTCAGGAGCACCCAGCATGAGCACTCCCCGCATCGTCCTCGCCTACTCGGGCGGTCTGGACACCTCGGTCGCGATCCAGTGGATGAAGGAGCACCGCGGCGTCGAGGTGGTGGCCTGCGCCGTCGACGTCGGCCAGGGCATCGATGACCTCGACGAGATCCGCCAGCGTGCCCTGGACTGTGGCGCGGTCGAGTCGGTGGTCGTCGACGCCAAGCAGGAGTTCGCCGCCGACTTCATCGCTCCGGCCCTCAAGGCCAACGCGATGTACATGGGCAAGTATCCGCTGGTCTCGGCGTTGTCGCGCCCTCTGATCGTCAAGCACATGGTCGAGGTGGCGCGCAGCACCGGCGCGGCCGGGGTCGCCCACGGCGCGACGGGCAAGGGCAACGACCAGGTGCGCTTCGAGGTCGGGACCATGTGTCTGGCTCCGGACCTCGAGGCGATGGCGCCGATCCGCGACTGGGCGCTGACCCGCGACGCGGCGATCGACTACGCCGAGCAGCGCGGCATCCCGATCCCGACCATGACCAAGCAGAGCCCCTACTCGATCGACGAGAACGCCTGGGGTCGCACCGCCGAGTGCGGCATCCTGGAGGATCCGTGGGCCGCTCCGCCCGAGGACGTCTACGAGCGCACCGTCAGCGTCGCCGACGCGCCCGACGAACCCGAGGAGGTCGTGCTGGCCTTCGAGCAGGGGCTGCCGGTCAGCATCGATGGCCGTTCGCTGCCGCTCGAGGAGCTGGTCGCCGAGATCGACCGGCGCGCCGGGGCGCACGGGGTGGGTCGCATCGACATGATCGAAGACCGACTGGTGGGCATCAAGAGCCGGGAGATCTACGAGTGCCCCGGTGCGATCACGCTGCTGACCGCACACCGCGACCTCGAGGACCTCTGCCTCGAGCAGGAGCTCGCCGAGCACAAGCGGGCCGAGGAGGGACGCTACGCGCAGCTGATCTACAACGGCCTGTGGTGGGGGCCACTCAAGAGCGCGCTGGACGCTTTCATCGACGAGGCCAACAGCTACGTCAACGGCGAGGTCCGGGTGCAGCTGTACAAGGGCTCGGCCACGGTCGTCGGCCGGCGCAGCGAACAGCACGGGCTCTACACCTACGAGATGGCCACCTACGACGCCGAGGATGCGTTCGACCAGTCGCTCGCCGAGGGCTTCGTCAAGCTCTGGGGCCTGCCGCTCAAGACCTGGGCAGCCAAGGCCCAGGCCGCCGGGCGGACCCTGTGAACCAGCGCTGCGAAGTCAGCGCACACGTCGTTGCGCCGCAGCATGACCCGGGCGGCGCCACCCAGTAGGTTGATCCTCCGCCGCCTGCGCGGTGACGACGGTGACGAAAGGGTCCGAGATGGCCGTGACCGACCTTCCGCCGTCGACCGAGGCCTGGTCGGCGACGGGAACCGGTGAGCGAGGACGGGTGGGCGTGGTAGTCAGCCACGGCTTCACCGGCAACCCGATCGCGACGCGTCCGCTGGGCCAGCACCTCGCGGAGCAGGGCTACACCGTCGAGGTGCCCTGCCTGCCCGGCCACGGCACGACCTACCGCGACCTCGGGCGCACCCGCTACGAGGACTGGTACCGCGCGCTCGACACGCTGGTCGACGACCTGTCCGCCCGCTGCGAGCAGGTCGTGCTCATCGGTCACTCGGTGGGCGGCACGCTGACGCTGGACCTCGCCAGTCGACGACCGGACGACGTGGCCGCAGCGGTCGCGATCAACGCCCAGGTCCTCGACCCGACCCAGCCGCTGGCGCGGGTGGCACCACTCCTGCAGTACCTCGTTCCCTATGTCCCGCGGGACCTCGCCGGGCTGCCCACCGACGACATCGCGCGACCGGGGGTCGAGGAGGGTTCCTACGCGAAGGTTGCGGCCAAGGCCGCGCAGTCGCTGATCTCCCAGCTGCCCCGGATCCGTGCGCAACTGCTGGATCTGACTGCGCCGCTGTTGGTGGTCTGGTCACCCGAGGACCACACCGTTCCCTCGGTCAACTCCCACGAGGTGCTCGACCTGGTCGGCAGCTCGCACCTCGAACAGTTCGTCTGCCACCGCTCGTACCACACGCCGATGCTCGATCACGATGACGAGGCACTCGCGCGCGCCATCGCCGCGTTCGTCGCCCGCACCACCGGGACGTGAGGTCCGTGGAACTGCATGTCGACGACGCCGGTTTCGTCCGGGCCCCGCAGGCGCTGGTGTATCGGCGCCTGACCGACATCGCCGCCTGGCCGACCTGGTGGCGCGGCCTGCGGCTGCTGCCCCGCCCGCCGGTCGACGACGAGCCGTGCTGGGCGGTGGAGCTGCCCGGCGCCCGGCTTCGCCGTGTGCGCCTGCTGGTTCGACCCCACAACTGGCGGCACGACCTCGGATTCTCGCTCCGTCTCTCGGGGGATCTCACGGGACGCGGGGAGTTCTGGCTGGAGGCGTCCGGCGGCGGCACGGTCGTGCACCATCTCGCCGTGCTGCATACGGACCTGCCCCATCCGATGCGGGTGCTCGCCGACTACCGTCGAGGCATCAGGAGAGGGCTGTGGGGGATCAAGGACCAGCTTCAGGTGGAGGCCCGGACCTCGGCCGGGCTGCTGCCGTGAGATGTCCTGCCTGCGGCGCCCGCAACGGGGTGTCTGCCGACTGGTGCACCCAGTGCTACGCGCTGCTGGCCGCGCCAGGCGCGGACCAGTCGGCCACGACCGCGGAGCTTGCGCAGGCCGCAACGCCGGCCGCGCCCCCGATGCAGCCGGAGCAGGCAGCTGCCGGTGAGGTCGGTAAGTCGCCGGCGGATGCGGGATCCGGGGGTGGCGTGCCGGCGGCACCGACCGCTCCCGGCGCGGCGGGCGTCGGTTCCGTGCAACCTGACGTTCAGGCCACCAACGTTCGTACCCGCGACGGCGAGGTCGAGTGGCGCTGTGCGGTCTGTTCGGGCTGGTGCGCACTGACCGCGCCGGCCTGCACCGTGTGCGGTGCGGCTCGGCACGGCTTCGGCACGGAGACCGGCCCGGCCCCACCTCGTCAAGACCTACCGCTGCCGGCCGTGATCGGCGTCTCACTGGTGCTGCCCGGCAGCGGACACCTGCTGATCGGCCGGACCGGCACCGGAGTCGCCCGCCTGCTGCTGGCGCTGCTGTGGCTGCTCGGAGGGTTCGCGATGCTCCGGGGAGCCGGTGGTGGCGCGGCGCTCGGACCGGCGCTGGTGCTGTTCACGGGTGCGGTGGTGGTGTGGATCGGGACCGCGCTCGACGTTCGCACCGTCCTGACCGGTCGTGGATCCGAGGTGCTGACCTCGCGGGTACTGCTCTGGCTGGTGGTCGGGGTGACGGTGGCACTGGTCGCGACCCTGCTGCTCGCCGCGACCGTCGGTGCCGGCTGAGCATGCCGTCCACGACCCATCACTGCGTGGTGTCCGGCGTGTGGACAGGGCCGCGGGCGCCGTCCAGACTGGCCGCCGATATCCGGTGCGGTGGCCGGGAGGCGGGGGCGTGCACGCCCGGGCCGGTGTCGCCGTACTAGCCTGTGCCTGCGCTCCCGCCTGCCCCACGCTCTGGAGTCCGTTCTGACCCGCGTGCTGTTGTTCACCGGCAAGGGCGGCGTCGGCAAGACCACGGTCGCCGGCGCGACTGCGGTGCGCGCAGCAAGCCGCGGGCAGCGCGTGCTGGTGACCTCCACCGATCCCGCCCACTCGTTGGCCGACGCGTTCGGCACCGTGCTCGGAGACGATGCCGGGGCGGTGCCACCTCCGTTGGACTGGTTCGACTGGCCGGTCGGCGGCTGCCTCGACGCACAGCAGATCGACGCGCAGACCCGCCTCGAGCGCCACTGGCGCGAGGTCCGCGACTACCTCGTGGCGGTGCTGGCCTGGGGTGGGGTCGCCGAGGTGGAGGCGGAGGAACTGCTGCTGCTTCCCGGCCTCGACGAACTGTTCGCGCTCATCGACCTCATCCGCCAGGTCGAGAGCGGACGCTACGACCTCGTGGTCGTGGACTGCGCTCCGACGGCAGAGACGCTTCGGCTGCTGGGGTTGCCCGACGCGCTGCGCTGGTATGTGGACCGTGTGCTGCAACCCGGCCGGAGGATTGCTCGGGCCGTGCGGCCGCTGGCACGCGGGCTCCAGGCGCCTGGAGGGGGGGTGCCGGTGCCCGACGACGGGGTCTTCACGGCGGTGGAGCGGATCCATCACGACCTTGGTCTGGTCCACGAGTTGCTGCAGGACCCGAAGCAGGCCACCATGCGTCTGGTGGTCAACCCCGAACGTCTGGTCATCGCCGAGACCCAGCGCACGGCTACCTCGCTGGCGCTGTTCGGCTACGCCGTGGACGCCGTCGTGGTCAACCGCTTGCTCCCGGATGCGATCGACGATCCCTACCTGCGCCGCTGGAAGCAACGCCATGCCGAACATCTGGCCACGGTGCGTTTCGGCTTCGCCCCCACGCCGGTGCTCACCGCGCCGCTGCTCGAAGACGAACTGACCGGCATCGACGGGCTACTGGACTTCGGTACGTTGCTGTACGGCGACATCGACGAGGCGGCGGTCCTGCACGCCCAGCGCACGATCTCGGTCGAACGGGACGGAGCCGCGCACGTGCTGCGGTTGGCGCTGCCGTTCGCGGTCAAGGACGACCTCGACCTGCACCGACGCGGGGGCGACCTGCACGTTCGGGTGGCGGGGACCAAGCGGACCGTGCCTCTACCTTCGGCCCTGCGCCGGCTCGAGGTCACGGGTGCGCGGCTCGAAGCCGGGTGGTTGGAGGTTCGGTTCGCGCCGGCCGCGCAGCCCACGGCGGTGTTGGGACCATGACACGGCAACCGGATCGACCCTGGTGGGCGTCCGAGGGTCCGGTTGACGGGGGCATCGACCGTTCCGAGGATCCCGTCGTGCGTCACCGATCGGCGCGGCTCGGAAACCGTCCGGGGGACGATGACCGGCAGGCTACGGACCCGGTGAGCGAAGCCCTCGACGATCGATCGCCGACAGTTGCGAGCCGTCGGTTCGGAGGCAACGGGCAGCACGGTCACGGTCGTCAGGATCGGACCCGGAGGCGGTCGGTGCCCACCGATCCGACACCTTTCCGGTCGCCGCAGCGGGCGTCGGCGGGCAGGACTGATGCAGGAGTCGACCCCGAGCGCGCAGACCAGCCGTGGTGGGCGCGACCGGTTGACGATCCGGCCCCGGGCGTCGTGGATCCCCACCATCTGTCGGATGAGGCCGCGGTCGAGGGCGGGTATGACGTCGGCGGCTGGACGTTGCCGGTGACCTCCGATGACCCGCAGTCCGGGACGGTCGCCGGCGGACCGGTGCCGAGGGCCGGTGCCGGCGGGGCCGGTCCTGACGCCGTGGGCGCTAGCGGGGCCGGTCCTGACACCGACGAGGCGCCACGAGACGGGTCGCACCGAACGGGATCCCCGGCGGCCGGTCCGTTCGAGCCGGACCAGGCGGGCACCGCGGAGCACCGTCCCGAGCTGTGTGGCGTATGTCCGATCTGTGCCGGGTTCCGCCTGCTCGAGGGTTTGCGCCCCGAACTGGCCGGGCACCTCGCCGAGGCGGCCTATCATCTGGCGGCTGCGCTTCGCAGTCTGGCCGAACATCCGCCCTCCCCCCGTGGGGAGGCCGAAGGTCGATCCGGGCCGACGACCATGCAGCACATCGATGTCGAGTGAGTTTCCGAGCGGGTACCGACCCGTTCCGTCGCGGGGTCCGTACGTACCCGGGTGCGTGCCCACACCGGTCGACCACGTTCTGGAGGAGCCACGAGGATGAGCGAGCCGTTGGCGATCGGTGTCGACATCGGCGGGACCAAGCTGCGCGTGGCGGTGGTCGACGCCGAGGGCCGCATCCTCGAACGCCGGCGTGCGGGGACTCCCGCCGGGGACGCCGAGGGACTCGTCGCGGCGCTCTGCGCCGTGATCACCGACGTGGGACAGGGCCGGCTTCCGGTCGGCGTCGGCATCGCCGGGTTGGTGACCGCTGACGGCACGGTGCGGTACGGCCCCAACATCGGGGTCCGCGACCTCCCCCTGGCCGACGAACTGCACCAGGTGACCGACGGCCGGGTCGTGGTGGTCAACGATGCTTCGGCAGCCACCTTCGGTGAGCAACGCTTCGGTGCCGGTCGGGGCGCCTCGGACCTGGTGCTGCTGACCTTGGGGACCGGGGTCGGGGGAGGGGTGGTGGTCGGGGGTCGGCTGCTGCTTGGTCGTGGTGGATTCGCCGGAGAGGTCGGTCATCTGATCGTGGCCGAAGGAGGGCGGACCTGCCCGTGTGGGAATCAGGGCTGCCTGGAGGCCTACGCCTCCGGCACGGCGATCGGGTCCAGGGCCCGGGAGCGGCTCGTGGATCTCACGGTCGTTTCCACGCTCCGTGAGGTGCGCGATCCCTCGGGGCCACAGGTCAGCGCTGCGGCCGCCGAGGGCGACGCCTTCGCGCGCAGCATCCTCGAAGACGCCGGGCGGTGGCTGGGGGTGGGTGCGGCTTCCTTGACCAACGCCCTGGATCCCGAGCTGCTGCTGGTCGGCGGGGGAGCGGCCCAAGCCACAGCCCCCTGGCTGCTGCCGGCCGCCCGGAAATCGCTGCAGTCGCACCTGGTCGGCTCCCAGTGGCGTGAGGCGCCCCGGATCGAGCTGGCGACGCTCGGTGACGACGCCGGGGTCATCGGCGCGGCCCTGCTGGCCGCCGAGCACGTTCAGGGTCGCATCACGGTACCGACGGGGCTGGACCGGTGATCCGAGTCGTTGCCTACAACGTCGGCGCTGGGCTGGACGTCGGTGCGGCGGGGGAGGTGCTCGCGGCGCTGCATCCCACCGTCGTATGTGTTCTCGAAGCACCGCCGGCCGCCAAGCTCAAGCGCCTGGCGCGTCCGGCGACGCTCGAGATCGCTGCCCGGTTCGGACGTCGCGGGAACGGCACCGCGGTGCTCGTCGCTCCCCACGTGCACCTGCTGGCCAAGGTCGGTGTGCCGCTGACCACCTCGCGTGGCGTGCCCCGTCGCGAGGCCACCCACGCGATCGTCAGCATCGGGGGCACGCGACTGTCGGTGACCGCGGTGCAGCTCGGACTCCGGCCCGAGGTCCGTCGCCGCAACCTCGACGAACTCACCGGCATGCTCGACTCGGTCGAGGCGCTCACCGTCGTCGGCTGCGACCTGAACGAGTCGTCGCGCGCACCGGTCGCCGAGGCCCTGGCAGCGCGGTACCAGGATGCGCATGCGACCGCTGGGGTCGGCTCGGGGTTGACCTACCCGACGACCGACCTGAGTACCCGCCAGGATTTCGTGTTCGTCGATCAGCGCCTGAGGGTGCGGCGCTGCTTCTCGCCGACGGACCCACCGGTCGAGGTGGCCAGCCAGCATCGGCCGGTCGCGGCCGACCTCGAGTTGCCGGGAGCCGATGCCGACGGCCAGGACTGCGATGCGCGCCCCCGGGAGCGTCGTTCGGTGTCTGGCGGTCAAGGCCCGGCGCGCGGCGGCCGAAGGCCGGAGGCCGTGTCCCCGTCGGAGGCGCCGCCCGAGTCGGAATCGCCGGCCGAGTCGGAGGCGCCGCCCGAGTGTGCCCCGAGCCGCAACCCCGGCCACCCCTCCACCATGCGAGGCCGACCATGACCAGCTTTCCCCGCCAGCTGGCCCGCACCCGCCGTTTCACCCTCGGGGTGCCGCGCGCGGTGCGGATCGCCCCGGATGGTCGGAGATTGACCTACCTGCGCACCGCCGCGGGCGATGATCCCGTGAACGCCCTGTGGAGTGTCGAGATCACGCCCGACGGGCTCGGTGAGCCGGTCTGTCTGGTGGATCCACGCGCCCTGGGCGGCGGCGACGGACAGCTACCGGCGGCGGAGCGCGCGCGTCGCGAGCGGGCGCGTGAAGTTGCGGGGGGCATCACCAGCTACGCGGCCGACCCGAGCCTGTCGCTGCTCGCTTTCGGGCTGGGAGGTCGGCTGTGGACCGTGTACCTGCCGACCGGAGCGGTCGTCGAGCACCCCGCCGTCGACGTGTTCGACCCGCGTCCGGCCCCCGACGCCCGCTCGGTGGCTTACGTCAGCCACGATGAGCTGCACCTGTTGGAGCTGGTCGCCGGTCCTGAGCAGCCCGGTGCGACCCGACGGGTGATCGGTGAGGAGCGGGTCACCTGGGGACGTGCCGAGTTCATCGCGGCCGAGGAGATGGGGCGCAGCGAGGGCTACTGGTGGGGGCCGCAGGGGCGACGCATTGCCGTCACGCGGGTCGACGAGACCAAGGTCACCCGTTGGCACCTCGGGGACCCGGCCTCACCGTGGCAGGCACCGACCGAGCTTCGCTACCCCCAGGCGGGCTCCGCCAACGCTGAGGTGCGCCTGGCCGTACTCGACTTGGAAGGCCCCGGACGCCGCGTCGATGTCGCGTGGGACCGTGAGGCCTTGCCGTACCTGGCCCATGTCCGCTGGGGGCGTGATCCACTGACCCTGCAGGTCCAGTCTCGGGATCAGCGGTGCAGCCGGGTGCTGGTGGCGGATCCCGAAACCGGCGTGTGCCAGGTCGTTCGCGAGGTCGCGGACACGGCCTGGGTGGAGCCGGTCCCTGGTGCGCCGTGCTGGTCGTCGGGTCGGCTGGTCACGGTCGAAGACCAGCTCGACCATGGGCCGGGAGGCAGCCGTGCGGTGCTTCTCGACGGGGAGGTGCTCACGCCGCCCGGCATGCAGGTGCACGCGGTGGTCGACGCCAGCGACGCGCAGATCGTGGTGCTCGCCTCGGATGGTGACCCCACTCAGCGCCACCTGTGGATCTGGCGGGAGTGCCACGGCCTGCGGCCAATCGGTGAGCACCCGGCGGGGGTGCAGGCTGGCGTTGCGCGCGGCGGGGTGGTCGTGCGCACCCAGTCCACCCTGGAGCGACCCTTGGTCCAGGTGGACGTGCTTCGTACCGGGGAGGAGTCGCCCGAGGCGGATGTGATCCCCGACGGAGCGACGCCAGCTGCAGTTCCAGCTGCGCACGTCGTGATCGGTCACCTCCCACAGGTCACCGAAGCACCCGTTGTGCACCCGTCGGTGCGGCTGTTGGAGCTCGGTCCGCGGCGGCTGCGTGCGGCTCTGCTGCTGCCGGCCGAGGGAACCGAGCATGCGTCACACCACGGGCCATTACCGGTCCTGCTCGACCCGTACGGCGGCCCACACGCCCAGCGTGTGCTGCGCAGCCATTCGGCGTTCCTGACCTCCCAGTGGTTCGCCGATCAGGGCTTCGCGGTCCTGGTCGTGGATGGCCGGGGCACGCCGGGCCGGGGACCGGCTTGGGAGCGCGAGGTCCGGGGAGACCTTGCCGGTCCGGTGCTCGAAGACCAACTGGATGCCCTGCGTGAGGCCGCGGCGATCGAGCCTCGGCTCGACCTGCGTCGGGTCGGCATCCGCGGATGGTCCTTCGGCGGGACGCTGGCGCTACTCGCGGTGCTGCGCGCGCCCGACGTGGTCCACGCGGCGGTCGCCGGCGCACCAGTGACCGACTGGCGGCTGTACGACACCCACTACACCGAGCGCTATCTCGGAGATCCCGCGCGTGAACCGCACGCCTACGACATCTCGAGCCTGATCGACGCCGAGGGGGCGCTGCGACCGGCTGCGCCGTGGTCGATCGAGTCGCCGCCCGCGCTTCTGCTCATCCACGGGCTCGCGGACGACAACGTCGTGGCTGCCCACTCGGTCCGGATGTCGGCGGCACTGCTCGCCGAGGGTCGTGCGCATCGGTTCCTGCCGCTGTCGGGTGTCACCCACGTGACTGGGGAGGCCACGATCGCCGAGCGTCTTCTCGAGGAGCAGGTCCGCTTCCTGCGCACAGAACTGACCGACCGTCCAGGCATGGCACCCGGCGGATGAGACCGGCGGTTGTCATCGTGCGGACAAGACCGTGAGGCAGCTAGCGATCTCCGTTTTCGCGTTGTGCCTGTTTACCAATGAAGTAGATCAGGGCGCCGACCCCGATCACCAGCAGCGGCAGACGCAGTGGTCCGGCGAGACCCACGACCAGTAGCAGGACGATCAGCAGTCCCAGCGGGCGGGCCAGTTTGGTGAGCCGCTCGGTGGGCAACGACGAATCCGAGGACGCGCTCGGCGAACGCTGCCCCCGCGATCGGCCCTCGGTCGGCCGGGTGCCCCGGCCCTTGGAGGGAGTGCGAGCGGCCTGCGCGATCTCGTCCATGTTGGCGACCAGGATGCGGTGGGCGTCGTCCGCCTGCTCGTCGGGCACCGTCACCTGGATGCCCTCGCGCGTGCGCTTGGCGTCCGGGTCGAGTCCGGCCTTCTTGAGCACCTCGAGCAGGACCGTTGCCTGTGCCGGTGGCCAAGGTCCGAGGTCTTCCGCCACGCTGCCTCCCGTCCCGTCGTGCCGCTGCGGGTCTGCATTGAGCCTTCGGCGCGCCCGGCCCGGTGGCCTGGCGCTCGACGCGCCGCGTTCCTGACCGTAGGCTACTGGCTCGTCAGGGTGCGATGCCGTCGTGTGGCATCCTGACGCAGACAACTGGGAGCCAGGGATCGGAGCGAACGTGCCGGGCATGCCGGACGCACCACGGTTGTACCGCACGCTCAAGCGTGCGCTGCCGCCAATGGTCAACCCGTACCTGCACATCCGGATCGAGGGGCTCGAGCACATCCCCGAGCGCGAGCCAGCGATCCTGGCGTCGAACCATCTGTCGTTCATCGACTCGATCGTGCTCCCGATCAACGTGCCCCGGCCGGTGTACTTCTTGGGCAAGGCCGACTACTGGGACTCCTGGCGGACCCGCTGGTTCTTCCAGGGCACCGGCGTCGTGCCGGTGAACCGGGGAGGTGGTTCCCAGGGCGAAGCGAGCCTGAGCACCGGGGTTGAGATCCTGCAGTCCGGTGAACTCCTCGGCATCTACCCGGAGGGGACCCGCAGCCCCGACGGCCGGCTGTACCGCGGCAAGACTGGTCCGGCCCGCATGGCGCTCGAAGCCGAAGTACCCATCATCCCCTGTGCGGTGCTCGGAACCGATCAGGCGCTCCCCACCGGCGCCTACCGTCCTCGCCGCCTACCGGTGACGGTGCGCTACGGCGAGCCACTCGACCTGAGCCGCTACCGCGCGCGCCGGGCCGATCCGTTCGTTCTGCGCTCGGCGACCGACGAACTGATGTATGAGATCATGCTCTTGTCCGGGCAGGAGTATGTGGACGAATACGCCGCGCGGATCAAGTCCGGTGCCGTTGACCTTGCTGCTGACCTCAGCCAGGGGCAGGACGTCGAGGCGGCGAACGATCGTGACCCCGGCGAGGCCAGCCAGGCTCCGCCAGCGGACGAACACGGCGACGCCGGCAGCGAGCGTGCCGCCTCGTAGCCCATAGCCGGTCAAGGTGAGCGGCCCCGTCCCGTGTTGCCGCTCCGTCTTCCTCGGCGCGCTACGGCTGGTCGGGGTCCAGGACCAGCGACAGCGAGTTGATGCAGTAGCGAAGACCGGTCGGCTGGTCGGGCGCGTCGTCGAAAACATGACCGAGATGTCCACCGCAGGTGGTGCAGACCACCTCGGTGCGTCGCATACCCAGGCTGCGGTCCTCGATCTCGCCGACGACCTCGGGGGAGGCCGGTTCGTAGAAGCTCGGCCAGCCGCAGTGGGCATCGAACTTCGTCGTGGCGTCGAACAGTTCGGTTCCGCAGCCGGCGCAGCGGTAGGTGCCGGGCCGCTGCTCGTTCCAGTACTCCCCGGTGAAGGGCCGCTCGGTGCCCTTCTCGCGCAGGACGTGGAACTGCGCGGGTGACAGACGCTCTCGCCACTGCGCGTCGCTCAGATTGGGGGATGGGCTCATGGTCGACTCCCAGACGGGGATTGCTTCGTCCCTTCGTTGCTTCACCGCCGCTCGGATCATCGACCGGCCACGGATCGGGCCGCGAATCGGGCCGCGGGTCAGGCTACGGGCCGGTCCACGGATCCGGCTACGGGCCGGTCACCGCCGGTCGCTGGTGCTCAGCCCGCCAGGCTGTGTTCCTCCAGTCGCTCCGCAGCCAGCGCCGAGAGGTGGACTTCGTGTCCTCGCAGCAGCACGCGACCGAACTGGGCCGCGATCTGGATGTCGGCCGGGGTGTCGAGCAGGCGGCCCCGGGCGTCGAGCAGCAGCCGCAGCACATCGACGAGTGGGGAGTCGAACTCCTCGGCTGCGTCGATCGTGCCCTCCCACCGCCACCCTTTGGCGCCCAGTTCGATGCCGTGCACACTGACGCTCAGCGCGGCAGGAACCTGGGTGCCATCCGCCACGCAGATCAGCAGTACCCGCTGCCGCAGATCGGCGTCAGCGGTGACCGGCGCGATCGGATCCAGCGCCGACCACGCCCGACCGGGCAGCGACAGCACGAGTCGGTCGGTGCCGAGCGGCAGCAGCAGGGCGAGGACTTCGAGTACGGCACCGACGACCTCCCCGTCCGCGAACGGTCTCAGCATCACGGTTGCCAGCGCGCGGTCGCCTTCGTAGGCCAGCAGGGTCGGCTGAGGGCTCATGCCGAGGTCAAGGTCTTCAGCGGCGAAGCTGCGCAGCAGGTGGGTGCACTGCGACCAGGGAACGGTGGGCAGGGCGTCGAGCATGGTGTCTCCCGTCGTGACGAGTCACGCCCGTGCGTGGGCGCTGCGCTCATCGTGCGATGCACGAGCGTCGGGCGCGAGCCGTACTGGCTCCTGCCTGTGGACGACGCCCGACGGTCGCCGCGAGCGGCATCGGTCTGCTGCCCCGCCGTCGTCAGCCACGTTGCCTGGGCGACCGGCCCGTCGTGGTCGAGGCGCTGCATCGATCGGAGCGTGGCGCGATGCGGCTGATTCTGCGACGCGCGGGGCCACGTTTGCGGCGGCCACCCACCTCGATGTCGAGGTGCTGTCCACCTCGGGGTCCTTGCCGACTCCGAGGCGATCCTCGGCGGCGACGCACTCAGCGCGTCGGCGGGGCGAAACGGAGCCAGCCGCCGTGTGACTGCACTCGGCCCAGCGCCGCGTCATGGCGCCGGCCGTGGACCCAGTGGGTGGTTGCGATCACGAAACCCGGCTGGTCGGCATCCGGCGGGCCGAGCCGCCGGGCGACCAGACCCGCGAACGGCTCCAGGAAGTGCCCCTCCAACCCGACCCGCCACAGCGCTCGCCGGGTACCGATGCGGTCGACCATCGCTTCGAAACGTCCCCGGTCATCGGGTGCGAGGTAGGCCAGGGTGGCACTGTGGAGCACAACGACCTGCAGGTCCGGATCGATTGCCGCGATGACGGGCTCGAGCAGGTCGAACAGGTCGCCCTGATGCCGTTCGATGTCGTCGTGGGTTGCCGCCAGGGACACGGCAGCGTCGAGCCGTGTCAGTCGCTCGACGTGCTCCGGCCAGACGCAGGCGCGCAGCCACGCGCGGTCGTCAGGATCGCCGACGTTCATTGGCGTGCGGTCGATGCCGATCCGTCGGTCAACCGGTGCCAGCCTGGTGTCCGGCACCTGGGCCAGGCACGTCGTCTCGATCACGACCGGCGAGGGCGATCCCTGACCGTGGACCGGCAACGTCGCTGGCCCGCGACCGGCGCCCTTGGGATTGGCGACGAACCGGTGTGTGTAGCGGTCGAGGTGCAACAGCAGCCCGGCGCTGGTCCCGACCTCGACCAAGGCGAGCCGGCGGGCGTCGACGGCACCACGGTCCGGTCCCGTTCGGGTCTGCAGCCACGACAGCGCGGCCAGCAGTCCGGCGGTTCGACCTGGTTCGTTCGTCTGGGTCGAACGGGTCCGGAGCCGATCGACGATGGCGTCACGATGGCGGTCCAACACCTTGAGGAACGCGGCCGTGGCCGCGGCATCGGGTGCCCGGTCGCCACCCACGGAGCGGTAGTAGGCCGCAAGTGCGCCCTGCTCGACACCGCGGAGCAGCAGATCGTGCACCGCCGCGAACAGCAGCGTCGCCCGCCGTTGCGCGAGTGGCGCGAGGTCGATGATGGC
>SLLJ01000097.1 GCA_007134165.1 Nitriliruptoraceae bacterium
ACTCCGTCACCGTCGTGATCCCCTCACCATCCGCATCCTGAACAGTGAACGTCAACTCGGCAGTAGAACCCGTCTGCAGATCAACGAAACTGTCCAACGAACTGTTCTCAGCATCAACCGCCGGCCAGCTCGGCGCCCAACGGTCCTGCGCGTCGAGCAGGCCTGCGCTGTTGGCGAGGAACGTGGCCATCTGGTCGCGGCGAACGTTGCCGCTAGGGTCGTAGCGGTCGTCGCCGACCCCGGAGACGACGCCGGCCTCGGCCAGGGCGTTGATGTTGTCCGCGTGCACGTTGCCTTCGACATCTGTGAAGGCGTCGGGTGCGTCATCGGGTAGCACTCCATCGACCGCGTCGACGGTCCGTGCTACGAAGCTGGCCATCTGATCGCGTCGCACCGGGGCGCCGGGTTCGTAGGTCGTCGGCGAAACACCTTCGGTGATCCCCAAGTCGTAGGCGATCGCGATGCTGCCGGCGTGGAAGTTGCCGGTGATGTCGGTGAAGGGCACGTCGTCCTCGGGTGGCTCGAGCGCCTCCCCGCGAGAGACCTCGGCCAGGCGAACGAGGAACGTAGCCATCTGATCGCGGCGGACGGTCCCGGCCGGCTGGTAGGCACCGTCGCCGACTCCTTCGGTGATCCCGAAGTGGGCGATGCAGTCGATCTTGTCCGCGTGAACGTTTTCGGTGGGCACGTCGGAGAAGACATCCTCGGCAACGCCCTCGCACACCCCAGCGTGCAGGTCAGCGAACGCTGGCCCCGGCAACAGGGCCAAGCCGAGGGCTAAGGCCGCTGGCCCGATCAGGAAGCGTTTCGTGCGGCTCAACAAATGCATGTGACCTCCGTGGTCGACGGACAGGTAGTGAGATAGATGTCAGGCAGCCCGGGCCCCGCGCCACCTGCACGAAGATCACCGTACCGATACTGGGGGGGGCGCATGCAAGGCGGGGCTAACGGCCCGTCCGCGGCGTGAGGTCCACGAACCGGAGTTCCCCGGCTCTGGGCCGTGAGGTGGTCTTCGTGGGGGATGAGTGCTCGGCCGGACCGCTAGGTTGGCCTGGACGTCTGTTGGTCAAGGGTGCTTGGCCCCGGCCGCCGGATAGTGCTCGACCACCAACGCGAACGACGCGTCGCGGAGCCGGTTGAGCGTGCCCGTACGGCCGGCGGCAAGACCATGAGCACCTTCGGGACCGTTCGGCACGTCTCGACGCAGGCGATCAGTCCAGACATACGTTGCGACGGGGTGCACGACGTCGCGGGCCTCCATTCCAACGACGCCACCGCGTCCACGCCACCGGTGATCGCACGGACCGCACAATTGGCCTGAACGCCCGAAGTCGTCGAGATCGACGGCGAACATTGCCAACCCGGCTTCCCGTACACCTCCGGTCAGCTGCTCGTCGACGGAGACCGGTCGGGGGAAGCCGACGCCCAGCCGAACGCTGGCGAGCCCTGGGCGACTCTACGGGTCAAGACCGTGCGCGAACACGATCTCCGGATGTGCTTCCGTCCCGTCGGGGAGTCGTGACAAGCCGCCCAGATCCAACTCGTCGACGGACACCGTGACGGCTGTTGCCTCCTGGAACGATTCCGATACGGCGTCGACCCTCGCGGTGGTGCGCAGCACCGCTGCAGTGACCGTGACGAGTTCGACAAGCCAACAAGCGCGAATACCTGCATGCGCGTCCGTAGGTCGGTACCGGGTGACCTGTGCGCACGGCGCGACCGCTGCGACCGCCTGGTCCCCCGCCAACGTCGGCAAGACGGCTCTGCCCGGCAACCTCGGTATGCCACGGTCGCGGCACGTCCAACAGCCGGTGGCGCGCCTCTCCGGGTCACCAGGGCGGCCGCCTGCGGGCCCCGACGGCGGCCATGACCGGCACGGACCGCAACCGCGCGATGTTCGGGTGACGCTCTCGAGGCGATCACCCGGTGACAGCGAGCACGTCGGCAAGCGCTTCGGCCGTTTTCAGCCCCGAGATCGCCGCTCCTTCGACCCGGCCGCCGCTGAACGCGTCCCCTGCCACCGCAAATGGCGCGCGACCAAGGCGGTCGACCATCGGCTCGGGCCCGAGTACGGCCGTTGGTGTGGCGTAGCGCCAGCGGTGCAGGTGCACCGGACGCGCGGAGGTCCCGATCAGCGGCGCAGCGAGCGTGAGCAGCTCGTCGGCGATCACCGAGGCCTGCGCCGTGTAGCGCGCCCGGCTCAGCTCTGCGCCGGCGTGGATCGTGAGCGCCGGTAGCGCCGAAGCGCCGCTGACCTGGTTGTCGGTGACCCAGGCGATGTCGCCGTCGGGAACTCGGAGGGCACCGCGGGGGGGGAGCGTCGTCGGACCGTCGGGTACGGCCAGCAGGGTCAGGCAGGGATCGTAGGTGGCGGCCGCAAGACGAGCCTCCGCTGCGCTTGGCAGGCAGACCCCGCTGGTGTGCAGCACCGCTCGGATCTGAGGGACCGGCATCGTCACGAGGACAGCGTCGGCCTCCAGCGTTGTCGTCGACGCGCCCTCAACCCGTGGTCGGTCGCGACGTTCGCCGCGACCATGCGGCCGTTGGATGAGGTGCACGGCGAGCCGATCAACGCGCGGCGTGACCGCCTGGACGACCCAACCGAGTCGAACATCCAGACCCTCAACGAGGTGTTCGACGATGCTGCGCATCGTGGGCATGCCATGCAGGCGGGGATGGCCGTCGGGCTCGGTGTGCTCCCCACGGTCGGGACTGCCGTGGAACCAGGTACGCAGGACCCCGGCTGCCGTCCACTGAGCCGTCAGACGCCGGAAGGTGTCGGACTTGGCCGTCAGGAACTGTGCGCCGACGTCGAAGCGAGCGCCGTGGACGGTGCGTGCAGCCATGCGCCCACCGACCGCGAAGCCCTTGTCGACGACCACGACCGTGTGGCCCGCCGCCCGAAGGGCATGCGCGGCCATGGTGCCTGCCATGCCAGCACCGATCACGACCACCTCAGCCACGACGCACCTCCCGGCGTGTTCGCGACCGGTGAAGAACTGGACCGCCGGGCTCGCCCACTCCTGTCGTGCGGCCATCGACAGCGAACGCGTGGTCGCCCACGGAACCGATCATGCTCGGAGCAACTCACGAGAGCGTCGCGCGAGGAATCGGGGAGGTCACACAGCAGCAACCATGCGTCCGCGATGATGAAGGGGCCGGTGGCTCCCCGCTCAGCGGGTCTCGCGGAAGATCGCTCGGCGTCGCAGCTTCGGGTCGTACTTCAGCAGCTCGAGCCGCTCGCGCTGGTTCTGCCGGTTCTTGGTCGTGGTGTAGGTGCTGCCGGTGCCCTCGGTCGAGCGCATCGTGATCACCACCCGCTTGGCGTCCTTGCGCGCCATCAGACCTTCACCCCCCGGGCGCGGATCTTGACGATCGCCGACTCGATCCCGATGCGGTCGATGGTCTTGATCGCCTTGGCCGACAGCTGCAACCGCACGTATCGCTGCTCGGAGGGCAGCCAGTAGCGCTTGCGCTGGACGTTGGGATCGAAGCGCCGCGAGGAGCGGCGGTGGGAGTGCGACACCTGCTTGCCGAACCGCGGCTCGACACCGGTGAGCATGCAGCGACGGGACATGGTTCCTCCGGAGCGACCGGCATGGGACGTGTTCCGGGAAAGATTATCACTCCTGGCACGAGCCGCGTCGATGCACCGCCCCGCGGCGCGAGCGCCGGCCGGATCCCGCCCCCTCACCCGCGAAGTCGGCTACTGTTGACGTTTCCGAACTCCGATATCGAAGCTCGAAACTGAGATCTCACCTCAAGGACACGACCGTGCCCCCACCAGGGAGCCCCGACGATCCCCACCGCGCCCAGCCCGGCGACGCGATCGGCGATCAGCCGGGCATGGACCCCCCTGCCAGCGACCGGGCCATGGGCGCCCCCACCCCGTTCCAGCCGGAGTTC
>SLLJ01000408.1 GCA_007134165.1 Nitriliruptoraceae bacterium
CTCGATCGAGATCAACGCTCACGCCACGTCGAACGTCGGCAGCAGTTGTGCCTCGACCGCGGCGCCGCCGGTCACCGACCGCGCGAGCACGGCGATGGTCAGCCAGCGCCAGCGGATGACCTCGAGCAGCTCGTCGAGCACCAAGCGTTCCGTCATGCCGTCCACTTCCGTGTCTGCCCGTCCGTCCCCGACCGGCGCTGCGACGACACGACATGCGCGAACAACGGGCCATGAACGAGCAGCCTGACGGCTGGATGCCGGTGGTGCCCGAGCGCCCGAAGCCAACCTCTAGCAGGTGTAACACACCCGCCACCCTGTGTGACGTTCTGCTGGCCAGGGAAGCGACGACGGTGCCGCGCACCTCGGAGGTGACGTGGGCCGAACGTGACGTGGGCCAAGGAGGACTTGAACCTCCGACCTCACCCTTATCAGGGGTGCGCTCTAACCAAGCTGAGCTATTGGCCCGAACGATTCCCGCGGCTGACGCGCCGCGGCCGGTGAGCGTAGCGACCACGCGACGACCAGGCGAACCGATCGCCGCGGGGCGAGCTGCTCAGCGTGCCCGGTTGCTCTCCCCCGATCGGGACTCCCGGGTCGCCTGGCGGGATGCACGTCCCGGCTGGTCGGCGGCCGACGACGTCGACCTGCGCGGCGAGATCGGGCCGAGCACATGCGCCGCGGTGCTCTCGTTGGCGGTGTCGCGGCGCCGCTGCCCGCCCGAGGTCGAAGAAGAGGGGTTCGCAGCGGTGTGCACCGGCGCCTCGCCCCGCGCCGCCGACCCGGGGGTGTCGTCGATCATCGTGACCACCAACCCGCCGGTGAGGTCGGCGATGAGGTTGTGCAGGAAGGCGAGGAAGACGAGCACCGCCGTCTGTACGACCACCCACAGCAGCCCGAGCAGCACCAGAACCTGGAATGCCGGTCCGGGCTCGAAGCCACAGTTGGTGAAGCCGACGTCCGCGGCGATGCCGCACACCTGGTCGACGAGGTTGAGCCGATCGGCGACGAACCAGACGACACCGGCGATCAACAGCCCGATGGCCAGGAACGCGAGGTTGAGGATGGCGCCGAACTTCAGCACCGACCAGGGGTCGATGCGTTTGAGGGTCAACCGGCGGCGGACCAAGGCGCGCTCCTGTGGGGACCGGAGAAGACTACCCACTGCGCCCCCGGCAGCCGGTTCTCACCGTGCCGCGCCCTGCTGCGAACCCTGCAGGCGCACGTTGGGTTCGAAGAGGAAACACACCACCTCGCGGTCATCCTGCTCCCAGGACTCCGCGGTCGGGAACAGCGCGTCGAGGAAGATCTCGGACTCGAAGTAGTCGATCCCAACGTAGGGCTCGAAGCGCGACAGGCAGCCGTCGAACGCGCTGGAGGCTGCCTCCTCCGCCCCGGGGAAGTCCCCCCCCGGCAGGTCGAACAGGGCGAAGACCTCGGCGTCGAACGAGTCGTCGCAGTCGACGATCTCGACGTTCTGCACGGTGTCGCCGTCCGGCTGGTCGAAGCACTGCCCGACCTCGAGCGAGAACACGTTGCCCTCCGAGGAGCAGGCCACCACCAGCAGCGCGCACGCGGCCAGGAGCAAGGAGCGGACACCCATGACGATCCCTTCCGACAGCGAGCGGCCGAGACCGAGGTGTCCCTGCCCAGGATGGGACCCTAGTCCGAGATCGGCGAGGCACGCGCTGCATCCTCGTCGGAGGCCAGCCCGAGGTCGTCTTCGTCCTCGATCACCATCGCCACGCCCACCACTCGGGTGCCGACCCCGGCTCGCATCAGCGACACCCCCTGGGTGGCGCGCTTGCGCGGAACAACGTCGGCAAGGTCCATGCGGATCACCACGCCCGCATCGGTCACCAGCAGGATCTCGACCTCGTAGGGCACCGCCAGAGCACCGGCCAGAGCGCCGCGCTGCTCGGTGAGCTTGGCAGTGATCACCCCCTGACCGCCGCGCTTCTGGGTCGGGTACTCGACCAGGGGAGTGCGCTTCCCGAACCCCTGTTCGGTGACCACCAGCAGGTAGTCGTCGTCGCGGACCGGCGCCATGGCCAGAACCTCGTCTTCGTCCTCGATGCGCATACCGCGCACCCCGGCCGCCGTGCGCCCCATGGATCGCACGTCGGTCTCGGAGAAGCGGATGGCTCGACCCGAGCGTGACACCAACACGAGGTCCTCGTCCCCACCGGTGACCCGCACCCCCATCAGCTCGTCGTCGTCGCGCAGGTCGATCGCGATGAGCACCGAGCGCGGCGAGTCGAAGGCATCGAGCCGGGTGCGCTTGACCGTCCCACGGCGGGTCGCGAAGACCAGGAACCTCTGCTCGTCGAAGGCCTGCAACGCGAGCACCGCCGCCACCGTCTCGTCGGGTTCGAGCGCGAGCCCCGGGACGTTGGCGACGTAGACCCCGCGCGCGGAGCGGGACTTCTCCGGGACCTGGTAGGCCTTGATCCGGTAGACGCGGCCCTGGTTGGTGAAGAACAGCAGGTGATCGTGGGTCGAACAGGTCAGCAGAACCGAGATGATGTCGTCCTCCTTCATCTCGGCCCCGCGCACCCCCCGGCCCCCGCGTTTCTGGGTGCGGAACGCGTCGATCGGGGTGCGCTTGACGTACCCGGCCCGGGTCAGGGTGACCGCGATGTCACCGACCGGGATGAGATCCTCGACGGTCATCGCGCCGTCATCGGTCACGACGCGTGAGCGGCGCTCGTCCGCGAAACGTTCGCGTACGTCGGTGAGCTCGTCCTTGATGATCGATCGCACCCAGGCCGGGTCGGCGAGGATGGCCTCGAGCTCGGCGATGAGGGCGAGCAGCTCGTCGTACTCGTCCTGGATGCGCTGGCGCTCGAGCTGCGCGAGTCGGCGCAACTGCATGTCGAGAATGGCCTGGGCCTGGATCTCGGAGAGCTGGAAACGGGCCATCAGCTCGCCCTTGGCCGCGTCGGCCGAGGCGCTGGCCCGGATCAGGGCGATGATCTGGTCGATGTGGTCGAGCGCGATGAGCAGGCCCTCGAGCACGTGCGCCCGGTCCCGGGCCTTGCGCAGCCGATAGCTGGTGCGCCGGGTGATGACCTCGACCTGGTGGGCGATGTAGTGACCGAGCGCCTGGTTGAGGGTGAGCGTGCGTGGGATCCCGTCGACCAGCGCCAGCAGGTTGACGCCGAAGGTGTCCTGCAGCTGGGTGTGCTTGTAGAGCTGGTTGAGCACGACCTGGGCGTTGGCGTCACGCTTGAGATCGATCACCACCCGCATCCCCTCGCGGGAGGACTCGTCGCGCAGGTCGGCGATCCCGGTGAGGACCTTGGAGTTGACCAGTTGGGCGATCTTCTGGAGGAGGTTGGCCTTGTTGACCATGTAGGGGATCTCGGTGACCACGATCCGCTCACGGTCCCGGCCGGCCTCGGGCTCCTCGATCGTGCACACCGCCCGCACCCGGATGGATCCCCGACCGGTGGTGTAGGCGTCGTAGGCCCCCTGGCTGCCCAGGATCAGCCCCCCGGTGGGGAAGTCGGGGGCGGGCACGTAGCGCATCAGGTCCACGGCGCTGAGCGTCGGGTCGTCGATCAGCGCGATGGTGGCGTCGATCAGCTCGCCGAGGTTGTGGGGCGGGATGTTGGTCGCCATCCCGACCGCGATGCCGGTGGCGCCGTTGGCCAGCAGGTTGGGGAACCGGGCCGGCAGGACCACCGGCTCGCGCTCATAGCCGTCGTAGTTGTCGATGAGGTCGACGGTCTCTTCGTCGATGCCGCGCAGCAGTTCCATCGCCAGGCGCGACAAGCGCGACTCGGTGTAGCGCATGGCGGCCGGCGGATCCCCGTCCACCGAGCCGAAGTTTCCGTGCCCGTCGATGAGTTCGTAGCGGATGGAGAAGTCCTGGCCCATCCGCACCAATGCGTCGTAGATGGCCGAGTCGCCGTGCGGGTGGTACTTCTTCATCACATCGCCGACCGCGGACGCACACTTGCGGTACGGGCGATCGGGACGCAACCCGGTCTCGTCCATCGAGTACAGGATGCGGCGGTGCACCGGCTTGAGCCCGTCACGCACGTCGGGCAGCGCCCGACCGACGATCACGCTCATGGCATAGTCGAGGTACGAGGCACGCATCTCGTCCTCGATGACCACCGGCTCGACGCGGGCGGCGAGCACTCCCCCGGTCTCGTCGATGGGGATGCCCTGTTCGTCCCGCACGACCGGGTCGCCGGGCGTGGCATCCGGGCTGCCGGGGATCGGCTGCTGGTCGGGATCGGGGAGGTCGTCAGCCACCAGGGCTCCTTGGGGGTGCGGCGATCAGCGCGGTGCGTGACCATCGGGGTCGTCGGGCTCGTCGTCCGGCAGCGCCTCGGACATCGGGTGGAAGCTGTCCGCCCGACGCGACACTCCCCACAGCAGCGCGCCCGACAGCACACCGGCCACGACGCCACCCGTCACCGAACCGCCGGTACCAAAGCCCAGGAATAGCGCGACCCCGGCTACCGAGACGAAGCCGATGACCACGGCGAGCAGGACGGCGCGTGTGGTGCGGTCCATCGGCGATCACTCCCGGTCGTCGACGTGCTGCCGGTGGCGTCGCCGTGCCACCAGCCCCAGCACGATCAGACCCGGTACGGCCGCCGCGAACACGAGCAGCGCGAGTTCGGCACCGGCGCGGGGCGCCGCAGCGAGCAGTTCGGGGGCCACCGCCAGCATCGCCAGGGCGAGTAGTGCCAACCCCCCGACCAGCCACAGCAGGGCACGTCGGGCCGAACCGGACTCCTCGGCGCCGGCCGCCGCCGCGCCGCACTGACGGGGACGCAGCGCGAAGGCGCCAGCCAGCCCGACACCGAACAGCAGGCCCAGTGGCCAGGCGCCGGTCGCCACCCCCAGTGCGGCACCGGCCACCAGCCCGATCCCGAGCCCGGCAGCGGGCACGACACCAGGCGCGCGGGAGGGTCGTGGGTGCATCACACGTCCAGGGTCGCGTACTTGGCGTTGGTCTGGATGAAGTCCCGGCGGGAGGCGACGTCGTCACCCATCAGGATCGAGAACATCTCGTCGGCCGCGGCCGCGTCGTCCATCGTCACCAGCTTCAGGGTGCGGTTGGCCGGGTCCATGGTGGTCTGCCACAGCTGGTCGGGATCCATCTCGCCCAGACCCTTGAACCGCTGGACCTCGATCTTGCGCTCCGCACCGAGATCTTCACGGATGGCGTCGATGATCGTGTCGCGCTCCGGGTCGCTGAAGGCGTAGGTCCGCTCCTTCTTGCGCGTCGGATGGAAGACGAGGAACAGCGGCGGCTGGGCGAGGTAGACGTACCCGGCTTCGATCAGCGGCTTCATGTGGCGGAAGAGGAAGGTCAGCAACAACGTTCGGATGTGGGCACCGTCGACGTCGGCGTCAGCCATCAGCACCAGCTTGTGGTAGCGGGCCTTGGCGACGTCGAAGTCGTCGGCGAACCCGGTGCCCATGGCGGTGATAAGCGCCTGCACCTCGGTGTTGGCCAGCACCTTGGGCAGCCGGGCTTTCTCGACGTTGATGATCTTGCCGCGGATCGGCAGAATCGCCTGGGTACGTCGGTCGCGGGCCATCTTGGCCGACCCGCCGGCCGAATCGCCCTCGACGATGTAGAGCTCGGACTCTGCCGGGTCGCGGCTCTGGCAGTCGGCGAGCTTGCCGGGTAGTGAGGTCGACTCGAGCAGCGACTTGCGGCGCGTGAGGTCACGAGCCTTGCGCGCAGCGATCCGCGCTTGTGCCTCGCCCTCCGCCTTCTGCACGATCAGTTTGCCCTCAGCAGGATGCTCCTCGAGCCACTCGGCGACCCGGGCGTAGGTCGTGGTCTGCACGAAGGACTTGACCTCGGTGTTGCCGAGTTTGGTCTTGGTCTGGCCCTCGAACTGCGGGTCGCCGACCTTGACCGACACGATCGCGACCAGCCCGCTGCGCAGGTCATCACCGGTGAGGGTGTCGACCTCCTTGGAGCGCAGCAGGTTCTTGTCCTTGGCCCAGCGGTTGATCACCGAAGTGATCGCGGTGCGGAAGCCCTCCTCGTGGGTGCCCCCCTCATGGGTGTTGATGGTGTTGGCGAACGACAGGATCGCGTCGTTGTAGTCGTTGATCCACTGCAGGGCGACCTCGACCGACTGGGCGCCGGCGCTGCCCACCTCCTCGGCCTCGAAGTGGATCGGCGGGTGCAGCCCTTCCTTGGCCTTGGTGGTGCGGATGTGGTCGACGAAGTCGCGAAGCCCGCCCGGCGCATGGAACTCACGCACCCGCGGGGCCACGTCGTCGGTGTCGTCACCGGGACGCTCGTCGACGAGCACGATGCGCAGCCCCGCGGTCAGGAACGCCGTGTCGCGGAGCCGACGAGCGATGGTGTGTGCCGAGAACTCCACACCCTCCACGAAGATCTCGGGATCCGGCCAGAAGGAGATCGTGGTCCCGGTCCCCGCTCCGGGCTCGGCGTCGCCGATGCGCTCGATGGGTGCGTCGGGGACCCCGCGCCGGAAGGTCTGCCGGTAGCGCCCGCCGTCGCGACGGACCTCGGCGACCAGGCGCACGGACAGGGCGTTGACCACGGACACGCCCACCCCGTGCAGACCGCCCGACACGGCGTAGGCCTGGGAATCGAACTTGCCACCGGCGTGCAGGACGGTCAGCACCACCTCGAGCGCAGAGCGACCCTCCTTCTCGTGGCGGTCGACGGGGATCCCCGAGCCGTCATCGCAGATGCTCACGCCACCATCGGCTCGCAGGGTCACCTCGATGCGCGAGCAGCGGCCGGCGAGCGCCTCGTCCACCGAGTTGTCCACGACCTCCCACACCAGGTGGTGCAGGCCCCGCGAGCCCGTGGTCCCGATGTACATGCCCGGGCGGCGACGCACCGCCTCCAGCCCTTCGAGCACGGTGATGTTCTTGGCGCTGTAGCTCGCGTCGACACCGACCGGAACAGCGGTCGGTTCGTCAGGGACAGCAGCCACGAGGGGCACCTCTTCTGGACGGGCCAGACAAGACGGGGGCAGGGCGGGAGGGGGCGGCATCGGCCGCGACGGGGTCACCGGCCCGGTGGCGGGAGGCGTCCCCACCTCAGCAGGCTAGCAGGAGCGCGGGTCGCGGCTCAGGGGCCCGGAACCGCCTGTGGAGGACGGACCCCCCCACCACGTACCCAGCTTCGCGGCAGGCAGCGCGGCCGGCCAAGCGCCGCTCAGCGCGACGGAGCAGACGGCCTCAGCCGCTGGCGAGCAGGGTGGCGATCTGGTTGACGAGGTCCATCGACTGCCGACCCGACGCGCGCACCTGCACGATGCCTTCGGCGTCGATGCCGACCCAGTAGGGGGTGCCGGTCAACCCAAAGGCCTGGGCCACGCTGCCCTCGGCGTCGTCGGTGATCACCGGGCCCGGGTAGCCCACCCGGGAGAACCAGGCGTCGGGCGGCCAGTTGGTGTCGTCGGGACGGTGCAGGGTCGACACCGCGATCACCTCGACGTCACCGTCGGGTCCGCCCTCGTCGAGCCAGGCTGCCACTTCGGGCAACTCGTCCCGGCAGAACGAGCACCAGGAAGCCATGAACACCACCAACTGGGGGTTGCCGGTGCCTCCGATCGAGACCGGGTTGCCCGCGAAGTCGGCACCCTCGATACGGGGGGCCGCCTGCCCGAGCGCCGGGTCGTCACCCGGATCGGTGTCCCCGGCCGGAGGCAGTGCCTCACCGGTGATGGTGGGGCTGCCGGCCACGTCGGCCAGCGACGTCTCGCGCACTTCGCGCTCGGCGGCGCGGTCCTCGGCGTCGCCCGCCGCCGACCAGGCGATCAAGCCGACCACGAGCAGGACGGCCAGACCGATTCCGCCCCCGATCAGCAGGGTGCGCCGGTCGGTGCCGGCCTTGGTGTTCGACGACATCGAGAACCTCCTGGTGCGGTGAGATCAGTGGAGACGGCGACGATTGCGTGACGGTTCGTTCAGGGTTCGGTGAGGGTTCGCGTGGTGGCCGGCAACGGTCGGGTCAGTCGTCGGTGGGCCGCGAGCGGGCCGCCAGGCTCAGGCTGATGATGGCCAGGAAACCGGCCAGCGCCATCCCGGGGATGGTCACGAAGCCGAACTCTTGGACCCACAGCACGTCGCACGGGGCCGAGATGTCGCAGGAACCCCCGAGCGCCGCCAGACGTTCCACCCCAAGGTGGTACACGGCGATGGCCGCACCCACGCCCGCCAGCGGGACGGAGGTGCGCCACACCTGCGTGTCCCCGCGGAGCGCGGCCACGCCGAGCACCACCACCAGTGGGTACATCGCGATGCGCTGGTACCAGCACAGCACACAGGGTGGGTAGCCCGCGATCTCCGAGAGGTACAGCGAGCCCAGGGTGGCGGTGGTGGCCACGGCGGTCGACAGCGGCAGCGCGAGCGTCGTGCGCAACCAGGCAGGGACCCGCCCGGTGGCCACCAAGCCCGCGATCACGCCGGCACCGCCCAGCGCGAGCAGGGCGAGCAGCGCGAAGAAGCGCTCAGCGACGGCGAACACGAACGGGGTGACCTCCCGGGGGTGGCGTGGATGCTCCCCCATGACCCACGTGGTGGTCGCGAGGGTACCCACCACCGCCTCGGTGACGTGGGGCCCCGTCACTCGCTCTGGAGCGGACCGACCACCAGGCGGATGTCGCGGACCACCGGTTCGCCGAGCACCTCGGTGAGGTTGGCGAGCAGACCGGGCACCAGGTAGCGCAGTTGCGTGGCCCAAACGGCGCTTCGAGCGCGGACAACGAGGATTCCACCCGCCACTCGCACGGGCTGGCAGTGCCGCGCGAGGTCGGGGCCGACCACCTCGTCCCAGCGTGCCCAGAGGGTGGCGGTGACCAGCCGCTGGCTCCAGCCCTGACGCTGCACCAGCTGGGCCAGCGCCTCCCCCACGGGTCGGGGGTCGGGAACCCGGCGCAGCCCGTCGGTATCGGGCTCCTCGATCGTCCAGTCGTCGTCGCTGGGCGGCGCCGGGTCGAAACTGGCGCGGTCGAGCGCGGCGCGGCGGGCTGCCTGGCGCCGCCGCTCCGCGGCATCGGCACGGGCCTCCCGATCCGGCCTCACGCGGCGCCCTCCACTCCGGTTGGCCCCGGCTCCCGGGGTCGCAGGCGGGTCACCCCCGCATCGAGGGTGACCTCGACGCGGGACCCGGCAAGGGGGACGTCCGCCTCGACGGCCGCGGTGACCAGGACCTGGTCGAACCCACGACAGGCGGTCGCCAGCCGTTCCCGACGCACCTCATCGAGCTCAGCGAAGACGTCGTCGAGGAGCACGACCGGTCGGTCACCGACCTCGGCGAGCAACACGTCGGTGGCCAGCTTGAGCGCCAGGGCCAGGGACCACACCTCCCCGTGACTGGCGTACCCCCGCGCGGGCAGCGCCCCGATGGACAGCTCGAGCTCGTCGCGGTGCGGGCCGACCAGGGTCAGCCCTCGGGCGCGCTCCTCCTCAGCGCGTGCCACGAACCCGTCGCGCAGTCCGGCGACGATGGCCGACGGATCCGGGACCCGGGCGTCGTCGGCCCCGGAAGTGGCGGTCGCAGCGCCGGCCGTGGAGCGGTAGACCAGTCCGACCGGCTCGGGGCGATCGGCCAGCTCCCGGTAGAAGCGGTCGGTCGGCGGCGCCAGGGTGCGGACCGCAGCCACCCGGGCGGCGATGAGCTGGGCTCCAGCAGCCACGACCTGCTCGGTCCAGACCTCGAGCGCCGTGGTGAACGTTCCACCGGCAGGGAGACGCCCGGCTCGAGCGTCGCGCAACAGCTGGTTGCGCTGGCGCAGCGCTCGGTCGTAGTCAGCCCGGGCTGCCGCGTAGGCCGGGCGTCGCTGGGCGAGCAGGTCGTCGAGGAAGCGCCGGCGCTCGGAGGGCTCGCCCCGCACGATCGCGGTGTCCTCCGGAGCGAACAGGACCACCCTGAGCACCCCGAGCGCATCGGCGGCGCGACGCACCTGTTGCCCATCGACGCGGGTGCGGGTACGACGGGTACCCGATGCCAGCTCGAGCTCGACTCGGCGCTCACGCCCGTCGTCGGTCTCGAGCCGACACCGGATCACGCCGAGCTCGCAGCCGGCGCGGACCAGCGGTGCGTCACCCGCGACCCGGTGCGACGAACCGGTCGCCAGCCGGTGGACGGCCTCGAGCAGGTTGGTCTTGCCCTGGGCATTGCGACCGACGAGCAGGGTCACCCCAGCCTCGAGGTCGAGCGAGACGTGATCGTAGGACCGAACGTCGGTGAGCTCGATGCGACGCAGCAGCACCCGGTCAGCTCACCCGCATCGGCATCAGCAGGTAGGTCAGGTCGTCGGTCTGCTCGTCGTCGGTCTCCGGGTGCAGTACGGCGGGCTTGAGCCCGTCGCGGAGCTCGATGCGGATGCGCTCGGTACCGGTGGCCTCGAGTCCAGCCAGCAGGAATGCCGGGTTAAAGGCGATGGTCAGGCCCTCGCCGTCGATGTCGGCCGGCAGAGCCTCCGCGGCGTCCCCCATCTCCTGGTTGGTGGCCTGCAGTTCGACCGAACCGTCCGAGAAGGTCAAGCTGACCGGAGTGTTGGCCTGACCCAAGGCCACGATCGCCACCCGTTGCAGCGCCTCCACGAGCGGCGTGCGCTCGATCACCACGGTGGTCTCGTGCGCGTCGGGCAGTAGGGCCCGATAATTGGGGAACGTGCCTTCGATGAGCTTGGTCGTGAGGCGACGGTCACCGAACAGGAACGAGACCTGCCCCTCCTCGAGCACGATCGTCAGTGAACCGCCGACTTCACCGGCGGCCTTGGCTGCCTCCTGCAGCGAGCGGCTCGGAACCAGCGCGTTGCCTTCGAGGGCCTGATCCCAGTCGAGCGTGCGCACGGCCAAGCGGTAGCTGTCGGTCGCCGCGGCCGTGAGCAGCCCCCCTTCGGCGTGCAACTGCACCCCGGTCAACACCGGACGGCCCTCGTCGGTGGAGGCGGCTCGGGCCACCTGACTGACCAGCCGAGCGAAGGCGTCGGCGGGCAGGACGCCGCTGCTGGCGTCCTCGGCGGGAACCGGCAGGGTCGGGAAGTCCTCGACCTGCATCCCACGAACGTGGAAGGTCGCCCGTCCGCAGGTGATCTGCAATCGATCCGGTTCCCCGTCGAGTTCGACGGGTGCCTGAGGGAAGCGGGCGACCAGTTGGGCGAGCAGCCTCCCGGGGAGCAGCGCGCGGCCCGGACGATCGATCGACACCGGGATGGTGATCTCCGCCGCGACCTCGAGGTCGGTGGCCCGGCAGGTCAGCTTGCCGTCCTGCGCCTCGAGCAGCACGCCCGACAGGGCCGGCAGGGTGACCCGACCGGCGACCGTGCGGGTAGCCCAGGACACGGCATCAGCGAACTGGGCCCGATCGGCGCGCAGCTTCACGACAGTCCTTCCTGCAGTTGTCCACCGTCATGGTGTAGAAGTCGTTGTTCTCTTCGTTCTCACGCCATAACCATAGGGGGTGTGCACTCGGTGGACGAGTGGCTCTTCTCGCAGGTCACCCGGGGTACCGGCGTGGTGGAAGGATTGTGGGTCATGGCGCCGGCGATCCCCAGCGCGGTGAATGACATCGGGGTGCTTCCACCGCAGCGGTGCGCCGTCCACCGGTCGTGCACGGTGCATCCCCAGCCGGTGAGCCCGTGGGGGGACACCAGGCACCGTCCCGGTCCCCACCCTCCCCTGTGTCGTCCACGCGTAAGCCACGGCTCGTCCCCAGCTGGTCCACGGGGACGTCCACGGCCTGCGGGTGCGTCGTGCACGCTCATCCGCGACGGGCCTGGGTCTTGATCCGGTTGGTGAGCTCCTGCACCTGGTCGTAGATCGCCCGCCGCTCCTGCATGAGCCGGGCGATCTTCGACTTGGCGTGCATGACCGTGGTGTGGTCGCGGCCACCGAAGGCCTTGCCGATCCGGGGCAGGGACAGGTCGGTGAGCTCCCGGGCGAGGTACATCGCGATCTGTCGCGCCGTGACCAACTGGCGGCTCCGGGACGGGGAGCACAGATCCTCGACGGTCAGGGAGAAGTAGGCGGCGACCTCGTCCATGATCAGCTGGAGGCCGATCTCACGCTCACGCTCGTCGGGGAACAGGTCCTTGAGCACGATCTCGGCCATCTGGCTGTCGGCGGCCGAGCGCTGCAGGCTGGCGAAGGCCGACACGCGGATCAGGGCACCTTCGAGCTCGCGGATGTTGGCCTGGATCTTGGAGGCGATGAGCTCGAGGACCTCGGGCGCGACTCCGAGTTGGTCGGTCTCGCACTTCTTGCGCAAGATCGCGATGCGAGTCTCGAGGTCCGGAGGTTGGACGTCGGTCATCAGTCCCCACTCGAAGCGGCTGCGCAGCCGGTCTTCGAGCTGGCCGATCTGCTTGGGGGGCCGGTCGCTCGAGATGACGATCTGCTTCTCGGCGTTGTGCAGCGCGTTGAAGGTGTGGAAGAACTCCTCCTGCGTGCGCTCCTTGTTCTCGAGAAACTGGATGTCGTCGATCAGCAGCACGTCGGCCCGCCGGTACAGCTGCTGGAAGGCGGTGTTGCGGTCGTCGCGGATCGCGTTGATGAACTCGTTGGTGAACTGCTCGGTGGTGACGTAGCGCACCCGCAGCCGCGGGTAGAGGTTGCGCACGTAGTGCCCGATGGCGTGCAGCAGGTGGGTCTTGCCGAGCCCTGCCCCGCCGTAGATGAACAGCGGGTTGTAGGACTTGGCCGGCGCTTCAGCGACCGCGGTTGCGGCAGCGTGGGCGAACCGGTTGGACGAGCCGATCACGAAGTCGTCGAACTGGTACTTGGGGTTGAGCTGTGGATCGACGACCTCGTTGCTGTCGGCGCGTGTGGTGCTCGGTCCGACCCGGACCACCGGACCCGAGGGCCGTCCCGGCGCGGTGAGCGGTGAGAGGTGCTCAGCGTTGTTGGTGTCGGGCTCGGGTGGCTCGTCGCGTGGAATCGGCGCCTCGGCCAGCGAGGGCGGCGGGGAGGAGTGCACGGACAGCTCAGCGTGTTCACTCAGTGGCTCCGGGTGGGCCTGCACGGTGATCACGATCGTCAGGTCCCGCTCGGCAGCTTCCGACAGGGCGGCACGGATCCGGTCCCCGCAGCGGGTATCGAGCCACTCCCGGGCGAACGCGTGTGGGGTGGCGAGCACGATGGTGTCGTCGCTGTAGCCGACTGGATGTGTGGCGGCCAGCCACTGGCGTTGAGCGGGCGAGGTGATCGTCGGCAGGAGCCGACCCAGGCCATGGCTCCACAGCTGGTCGAGATCGAGCGTCGGGGTCGTTGGCACGGCCTGCTCCTCACCGTCGGTTCCAGGGGCCCGGTCGGCTCCTGCGACAGCATGCCCGGTCTCTGCCCACGCTGGTGAACTCTGTCCACAGACATGTCCACAGTTGTGGAGAACAGGATCCGGGTTGTGGTCGGATAGCGCGGTGGGGGAAGGCCCTCCTCGGACGTCGCCACCGTGGACTCGGTGAGCCAGGACGGTGGGGGTGCACGATCGGGGCGGCGACGGACCGTACACCGGGGCGGCGACGGTGGGCAACAACCAGGTTCGGTCACTGGCCGGACGGCCATGGTGCTCGCTGGCCCTTACGCGGTGGTGGTTGCCGGTGACGGAAGGCCGGGGCTACCCTCTGCTCCCCCGCCTGTCGCCGTGAGCGCCCGCGGACGTCGTCTGCTGCGTCCTGGTCCCGGGCTGCGGGTGGTCGCGCACGAACCCCCCGACCCAGGGAGCCTGCCGTGAAGCGCACCTTCCAGCCCAACCGACGCCGACGTGCCAAGAAGCACGGTTTCCGCGCGCGAATGCGCACCCGTGGTGGCCGCCGTGTCATCAACGACCGTCGACGGCGCGGCCGCGCGAAGCTGTCGGCCTGACCGACGTGTCGATTCCTGAGCGCCTTCGCCACCACGAGGACATCGTGGCGGCGCTGCGCGGTGTGCGCCGTAGTGGTCGATTGACCACACTGCACACCCGTGCGCGGCTGGACCACGGACCGGCGCGGATGGCGGTCGTGGCCTCTCGCCGGGTCGGTGGTGCAGTGCAACGAAACCGGGCCAAGCGGCTGTTGCGCGAGTCGGCACGAACGCTGGCGTGGCGTCCGGGCCATGATCTGGTGCTCGTTGCGCGCACGGGCTGCCCGCAGGCAGGCCTGCATGAGGTGCAAGGAGAGGTCGGGGCCCTGGCCCGGGATCTGGCCCTGCTCCAGGAGAGGGCGTGAGCAGCTCCGTCGAGCAGGGAACCCGACCGCAGCGGCCGTCGTTGCTGGGACGGATGGTGCTCGGGCTGCTCCACGTCTACCAGTGGACCGCGATGTTTCGCACGCCCCGGTGCCGCTTCCATCCCAGTTGCTCGAGCTACGCGGTCACGGCGGTCCGGCACCACGGCCCCGGACGTGGGGTGTGGCTCGCGGTTCGGCGTCTGGGTCGGTGTCACCCCTGGAATCCGGGCGGGCTCGATCCCGTCCCCCCGAGGAAGTAGGCAGCGGTGGGCTCGTTCGGCAACTCGGTCATCACGTTCGTGGGCAACGTGCTCACGTTCCTGCACGATCTGATCGCCAGGGTCTCCTTCCTCGAGGCGGCGGCCTGGGGGTGGGCGATCATCATGCTCACGCTGTTCGTGCGGGTGCTGCTGCTGCCTCTGGCCATCAAGCAGACTCGGTCGATGCGTGCGATGCAGACGTTGCAGCCTCAGATGAAGGAACTGCAGAAGAAGTACAAGGTCGACCGTGAGTTGATGCGCAAGGACCCTGAGCGGTACCGCGCGCAGAAGCAGAAACTCAACGAAGAGATGATGGCCCTCTACCAGCGGGAGGGCGCGAATCCGCTGGCGAGCTGCCTGCCGCTGCTCGCTCAGGCTCCGGTCTTCATCGCGTTGTTCTGGACGCTGAGGGAGTTCGAGCCGCTACGCGGCCAGGAGTTCTACTTCTTCACCACGGTTGGCGAGGGCGGTCTCGAGATGCTGGTCAGCCAGGCCGGATGGCCGGGCTGGCTGCTGATCGTGCTGATGTCGGGAACGATGTTCTGGTCGATGCGCCAGATGAATGCCCGCAACGCCGCTCAGATGGGTGACAACCCGATGGCGCAGCAGCAGAAGATCCTGCTGTATGTCATGCCGGTGTTCCTGGCCGTCATCTCGTTCCAGTTCCCGTTGGGCATCCTGCTGTACTGGGTCACGACCAACGCTTGGCAGGTAGCGCAGCAAGCCATCATTCTGCGAGAGATCGAGCGGGGCGATGCGGTCAAGGCGGAGACGCCGAAGGGCAACGGTCCGGACACCGGGACGTCGGGCTCACGGTCGCGAGGCGCGACCTCGGGTCGCCAGCCGCGGACGGACGGTGACGAGCCGGACGCCACGGGCGAGGACTCCAGAGGCAAGGATTCGAAGGGCGGGGGGTCCAGAGACAAGGATCCCGGGGGCAAAGATCCCGGCGACAAGGATCCCAAGGGCAGAGACCCCAAGAGTGGGGAGTCCACGGGCAAGGATGCGGGGTCCGACGCCACACCGCGACCGAGGCGAGGGAGCGGGTCGGGTCGTGGAACGAACAAACGTTCGCCAAAAGCCGGGGAGAACGGCCGTTCTGGTCGGTCGGACAAACCATCGGGGGGCGGCTCTTCCAGACGGCGGGACCACCTTCCGCGTCGTACGGACTGATCACGCAGGAAACAGGAGTCAGGTATGCCTTCCTTCCGCTCGACCTCCACCGGTGACCTCCCGGCTGCGCTGAGCGCCGCGATCGCTGCAGCGCTCGATTGCCCGGAGAGCGAGGTCCAGGTGGTCCTCAGCGCCGCTGGACTCGATGGTCCGGTCACCGTGCACCTCGAAATCGAGGGCCTCGCCGCCTCTGGAGTCGATGGTGACTCCGATGTCCTGGGTGACCAGGCGAGTGAGCCCTCGGATGCGGTCGAGCCGCCCGAGGTCGAGCCGCCCGAGGTCGAGCCGTCCGAGGTCGAGCCGTCCGAGGACGAGGCGTTAGATGAGGACGTAACTCACGACGAGGAGCCTCGCCTGGATCTGGACTCCGAGGCAGACGCAGCCGCCGACTTCCTCGAGGGATTGCTCGATGCCTTGGATCTCCCTGGCGACCTGCGGATCCACGTGGCACCAGAGCAGGTCGAGATCGAGTTGCTCGACATCGGATCGGGGGTGCTGATCGGTCGGCGGGGACAGACCCTCGATGCGATCCAGGAACTCGCGCGGTGCGTGCTTCAGCGGGAGTTCCAGCGTCGCTCCCGGGTGTTGATCGACGCCGAGGGTTACCGAGCACGTCGCCTCGAAAAGCTGCTCGAGAAGGCGGAGGAGGCGATCGACGCGGTGCTCGACACCGGGGAGCCGGAGCGGCTCGAGCCCATGGATGTCTTCGAGCGCAAGGCGGTGCACAACCTGGTCGCCGGCATCGAGGGAATCACCTCACGTAGTCAGGGCCGGGAGCCGGCTCGGCGGGTCGTGCTGGAGGCGGACTAGCGCCACGCCAACATCCGAGCGCGAGGCGGCTCCTGGAGCCGCCTCGTTGCGGTTTTTGGGGTCGTGATTCCCCCTCACCAGGCAAAACGTGCAGAGATCGCCTCTGCCGAGCGATGGTGGGTTCCTGCAGCCTTCGGTAAGGGCCAGGTCCGGGGTGAGAGGTCGTCGTCCGGGAGGGACCCGGTCTCGGGCTCCTCGGCTGACCGAGGATGTGGGTCAGGGTCGGTTCCACGTGAAACACGGGGCGGGACCGGGAGTTCCCGGTCCGCGTGTCGCTAGCATTGGCCCATGGAACTCGACGACCTCAGTGATCGACAACGCGAATTGCTGCACGATTACGTCAGCATGGTGCAGTCCTCACCGCACAACCTCGTCTCCGCACGAGCCCGGGGTGAGCTCTGGACCCGGCACGTTCCCGAGTGTCTCGCCCTTGCTCGGTTGCTCGTCGATCGGCGAGGGCCCTTGTTGGATCTGGGAAGTGGTGGGGGTCTGCCAGGCGTGATCCTGGCCGTTGCGCACCCCGGGCGTGAGGTGCATCTGATCGATGCCACCGCGAAGAAGACCCGCTTCCTCGAGGAGGTGAACGAAGCACTCGGACTTGAGATGACCGTCCACACGGGACGTGCCGAAGAGGTTTCACGTGGAACACTCAGGGGTCGCTTTGCCACCGTCACGGCCCGGGCCGTCGCGCCGTTGAACCGCCTCGTGCCACTGGCTGCCCCGTTCCTCGCTCCCACCGGGCTGCTCGTCGCGGTCAAGGGGGAGCGTTGGCGCTCTGAACTCGAGAAGGCGGCCCCACAACTCCGTGCGCAACGTCTGGTGGTTCTGGGTAGCCCGGCGAGCCTCCCTCTGACCTTTCGGGGAGACCAACCCCTCCGACTTGTTATGATCGGGCGTCGCGGTACTCCCTTGCTCCTCCCCGCGCTCCCCCGAAACTTGTGGGCCACGTAGAAGCCTGCGGGCGAGGCGGCGTTCTCGAGGTTTCCATGACCGACAGCATCCCGGAACAATCGGCGGCGCGATCCGGGCGGATCGTGTGCATCGCCAACCAGAAGGGTGGGGTTGGGAAGACCACAACCGCGGTTTCCCTGGCGGCGGCACTCGCGGACCTCGACATCCAGGTACTCATGGTTGATCTCGATCCTCAGGGGAACGCGACCACCGGCATCGGCCTGCGGGTGGCGGAGGGTGATCCGAGCACCTACGGCGTCCTTGTGGACGGTCTGGCCGTGTCGGAGGCCGTGCAGTCCACCGCCAATGGCTGTCTCGACGTCTTGCCGTCGTCACTGGACCTTGCTGGGGCCGAAGTCGAACTCGTACCCGCGTTCTCGCGGGAGCACCGACTCCAACGCGCGCTGGAATTGGTGCGCGCCAACTATGACGTGGTCCTGATCGACTGTCCGCCATCACTTGGCCTGCTCACGATCAACGCGCTCGTGGCCGCTGACGAGGTCCTGGTCCCGATCCAGTGCGAGTACTACGCCCTGGAGGGCCTTGGACAACTGCTCCGCACGATCGAGTTGGTGGTCAACAACCTCAACCGCGATCTGACGCTGGGCGGCGTGGTCCTGACCATGTTCGATGGAAGGACCAACCTCTCACAGCAGGTTGTCGATGAGGTGCGCGCCTACTTCGGGGGGCAGGCGATGTCCACGGTGATCCCCCGAAGCGTCCGCCTGTCGGAAGCTCCGAGCTTCGGGCAGGCGATCACCCAGTTCGACCCGTCGAGTCGGGGGGCACGTTCCTACCAGCGATTGGCCCGCGAACTCGCTGAGCGTCTCGGCCTACTCGTGACGCAGGCAGACCGCTCACCGCTCGATCGTCTCCTCGGTGCCGAGGTTGCCGTCGAGGAGCAGCGCTCGCACCCTGATCAGGAGGATCGATCGTGACTCGGCGAACCGGACTCGGGCGCGGACTCGCCGCACTCATTCCCCCGGGTGAGGATGTCAAGGCAAGCCTCATCGAGGTCGACATCGACGCCCTCGTCCCGAATCCTCACCAGCCTCGCGAGGTCTTCGACGATGAGGAACTCGAGGGTCTGGCGGCGTCGATCAAGGACATGGGGCTGCTCCAACCCGTCGTGGTGCGGCAACGTGCCGAGCAAGGGTACGACCTCATCGCGGGCGAGCGCCGGGTGCGTGCGGCGAGGATGGCCGGCCTCGAACGGCTGCCGGCGATCGTGCGGCACACAGAGGATGCCGACCTGCTCAAGGAAGCACTCGTCGAGAACATCCATCGGGTGCAACTCAACCCACTCGAGGAGGCGGCCGCCTACCGCCAACTCCTCGACGATTTCGGCTTCACCCAGGAGGAATTGGCGGCCTCGCTGGGCCGATCCCGTCCGTCCATCACCAACGCGATGCGGCTGCTCTCGCTGCCTGCACCGATCCAACGGCGGGTGGCTGCTGGCGTGCTCAGTGCGGGGCATGCCCGAGCGGTGCTCGGACTCCCTGGTGCCACCGAGCAGGAGGCGGTCGCCGAGCGCATCGTGTCCGAGGGCCTCTCCGTCCGCGCCACCGAGGAACTCGTCCGGCTCAAGCTCCTCGATGACCCTGAGACCGATCGGCGCCGCCGTCGATCCCCCCGACACCCCGTCCCTGGCGGCATGGTGGATCTCCAGGACGATCTCACCCAGGCCCTGCGGACCCGAGTCCGGATCTCCATGGGCGCGAAGCGCGGCAGAATGCAGATCGAGTTCGGGAGCGTCGAGGACCTCGAGCGGATTGTGGACGTCATCGCCCGTGGGCTCGAGGACGGCACGGTCCGTCCCGAGGGAACCGAGAGTTGACCGACGGTCAGGTCGTCCGGCGGATCACCGTGCCGTCGGCGGCACCCAGCAGAGCCTCGTGCGCAAGTCCGACGAAGAGCCCGGTCTCGACCAGTCCGGGGATCGACTGAAGCCGCGCATCGAACTCCGCCGGATCCGCGATGCCTCCCGGGACCACGGCATCGAGCAGCAGGTTGCCGTTGTCCGTCACCACCGCCCGACCCTCCCTCTCCCGCCGTTCGACCTGGAGCCCCCAGGATTCCAGGCGGCGCAGCACCGGTGTGCCGGCGAACGGCACCACTTCGAGGGGGAGCGGGAAGCTGATCCCGAGACGCGTCACCTGCTTGTCCACGGTTGCAATGACGACGAAGCGACGTGCGAGGGAGGCTACGACCTTCTCGCGGAGAAGTGCGCCGCCACCACCCTTGGTGAGACACAGTCGCGGGTCGAGTTCGTCTGCGCCGTCGATGGCCAGGTCCAGCGCTGCTACCTCGTCGAGGGTGGTGAGCGGGATCCCGAGCTCCTGGCAGCGACGGGCGGTGACCTCAGAGGTCGGCACGCCAACGATATCGAATGCACGTTCGGCCAAGAGGTCGAGCAGCGGGGCGACGGTGGAACCGGTGCCCAGACCGAGCACCATGCCCTCGGCGACCTCGTCGAGGGCCGCCCGAGCGGCAGCGCGCTTCGCTGGGTCACTCATCCGCTACCGCCACGCCAGGTCTCCAGCAGCGTGGGCAGCTCGCCGAGCCCCTCGAGGACGAGATCGGGCTCGATCTCGTCGGGCAGTTCCTGCAGCTGACCCCACGGTCCGCGACGCAGCCAGCAGGTCCGCCACCCCAGCGCGACCGCCGGGAGCACGTCGTTGTCGGCGCGGTCGCCGACGTACAGCAGGGTCTGCGGCTCGGGGTTCCCGAGCTGATCGCGCACGGCGGCGAAGAAGGCCGGATCGGGTTTGGCGTGCCCGAGTTGCTCCGAGGTGAGTACGGGCCCACCCGGCAACCCGAGCGCCTCGAGCTGCGGCCCTCGCCGGATCGGTTGGTTGCCGGCGAGCACGACACGCAGGCCGAGGTTCGTGAGCGCCTCGAGGCAGGGCCGCACGTCAGGGTAGAGGTCCGCTTCCCCGAACCCGCCGTAGCGGCGCTCGTGCTCGTCCTCGAGTCGTGGCCAGTCCAGGTTGGGGACCAGGTGCTCGAACACGGCCGCCACCGGCTCGCCCTGGCTGACCGCCGCGCCGAGCACGGCCCCGAAGGTCAGCGGGGAGACCCCGATCAGCTCGGCCCACAGCTGCCAGACGCGGCTCTCGTCGATCAGCACCTCTCCAACGTCGAACACCACGGTGTCCGGCGCCGGCCCGTCGTCGGCCTCGGGGTTCATCGCACGGCCCCTCCGGGAACGGCCAGGGTCACCAGCCGCTCGCAGAGGTCGGCGAACGCCAGCCCCGCGGCCTGTGCCGCGATCGGAACCAGTGAGGTCTCGGTCAGTCCCGGGCAGGTGTCGAGTTCCAGCAGCCAGGGTCGGCCCTCGTCGTCCACGATGAGGTCGGCCCGGGACACGTGCCGGGCCCCGATCGCGCGGTAGGCGTCGGTGGCCAACTGCTCGCAGGCCAGCCGAACGCCGGGTGCCACGCGGGCGGGGGCATGGAACTCGGTGGCACCCGCGGTGTAGCGGGCGGTGAAGTCGTAGGCACCGTCGCGTGGCTGGATTTCGACGGGGGGCAGCGGCTCACCGTCGAGCACGGTCACGGCGACCTCCGTGCCGGCCACGAAGGCCTCGAGCAGCACGGAGTCCGCGTAGCTGAAGGCGCCGACGATCGCCTGGGGCAGCGCGCTCGGCTCGTGGACGATGCTCAGCCCGAGACACGAACCGCCGGTCGCTGGCTTGACCACGACCTGCGAGCCCAGTGCGGCAGCGACCCGGTCCAGCACCGCCACCGCCCCCATCTCCCGGAAGGCCTGCTGGGTGAGCGTGACGTTGGCCGGCACGCGCAGCCCGGCCCGCCGGTACAGCCCTTGGGCGATCGGCTTGTTCCAGGCCAGCGCACTGGCGAGCTCGTCGGGTCCGGTGTAGGGCAGCCCGATCAACTCCAGCAGCGACTGGATCGTCCCGTCCTCCCCGGCCGATCCGTGCAGCGCCAGGAAGGCGAGGTCGAAGCCGCCCGTCTCCAGTGACGGGATCAGCGTGGTGTCGACATCCAGACGGGTCACCTGGTGCCCTCGGTCGGTGAGTGCCGCGGCGACCCGCGCCCCAGATCGCAGGCTGACCTCCCGCTCGAGGGACAACCCCCCCGACAGCACGGCAACGGTGTGGGGCACGGTGGGCTCCTGACGGATCTCGGGGTGGGGGCTCAGCCACCGATGCCGGTGGCGCGCCCGATGCTGCGGGTTCGCAGCTGTGGCGCATGTTCACCGTAGACGGCCCGGACCAGCTCAAGCTCGGCGTGCAGTAGCTCGCCGAGCCGCACGACTCCCTCGCGGATCCGGTCGGGGGTCGGGAAGGAGAAGCACAGCCGAGCGTGGTCTCCTCCCGAGCCGTCGGCGAAGAACCCGCGGCCTGGCACGTAGGCCACGCGCTGCGAGATCGCCTTGGCCAGCAGGTCTGAGGTGTCGATGCCGGCCGGCACACTCAGCCACACGTAGAAGGCCCCCAGGGGGCGGGTCCAGTGCACTTCGGCGGGCAGCTCGGCCGCCATCGTGTCGAGCATCACGCCGGCCTTCTCGGCGTAGAGCTGGCGGAAGCGCTTGATCTGCTCGACCCACGGCTGGGTCTGCAACCAGCGCTCGACGATCATCTGGGTCAGGTTCGACGGACAGAGATCCGCGGCCTCCCGCAACAGCACCAGCTTGTCGCGCACCGGGGCGGGCGCGGCGATCCAGCCGGTACGGACCCCCGGGGCGAACAGCTTGGACATGGTGCCCACGTAGATGACCCGGTCGGGGATCATGCTGCGGAGTGAAGGCAGCACCTCGCCGTCGAAGCCGAGCAGTCCGTAGGGATCGTCCTCGACCACGAGCAGGTCGTGGCGCTCGGCGAGCTCGGCAACCCGACGGCGACGGTCCAGCGACAGCGAGACGCCGGCTGGGTTCTGGTGGTTGGGGATGAGGTAGAGGTACTTGGCGTGCCGGCCCTCGGCCTGAAGGGTCTGCAGCTGCGCTTCGAGCAGGTCGACACGCATGCCGTCGTCGTCCATCGGGACGTGGCGGATGTCGGCCTGCAGGCTGGTCATCGCGCCGATCGCTCCGACGTAGGTCGGACCCTCCGCGAGCACCACGTCACCGGGGTCCAAGAAGCACGTCGCGATCAGTTCCAGCGCTTGCTGCCCACCGACGGTGACCACCAACTCGTCGGGGTGGGCTCCGACGCCCTGCAGGCGCATCACCTCCACGAGCTGCTCGCGCAGCTCCGGGCGGCCCTGACCGCCGCCGTACTGCAGCGCGATCGCTCCGCTGTCCCGGATGACGGCCGAGACGACCTGCTCCACGGCCTCGAGGTCCAGCGCCGAGGTGTCGGGCATGCCGCCCGCGAACGACACGATCTCCGGGCGTGAGGCAACCGCGAACAGCGCGCGGATCTCCGAGGCACTCATGCCCGTCACCCGCGCCGCGTAGCGGGCGAGGTAGGGGTCGGTCTCGAGCCGCACAACGGTGCTCCGGGTCGGCGGGTTCCCCGTCCGGCAGCGTCCGATCCGGGTAGCCTCGAGGGTAGCGATCCCGGCGCCAGGCTCCGGGGCGCGGCCCCGGAGGTCGTCATGCCGCACGCTGCCGTCTCGGACGCCGAGCGCTATCGCGCGCCGGGCGGCTGGAAGCGGGCGCTGATCGGCTTCCTGCTGGGGGTGGCTGCCGGTGTGGTCGTCGCCCTGATTCTGCCCCGCGACGACGGGCCGCGCCGGGTGCGTACACCGCTGCCCGTCGCGAACGGCTGACGCCGTGGGTCGGCAGGTCCTCGCCCTGACCGGTGACCTGGTGGAGTTGCTGCCCGAGCCCTGTCGCACCTGCCTGTTCTGGGAGCTCGGGGGTCCCTGTCCGGACCGGCGCAGTAACCCGGCGGTACCGCCGCGCCAGGCCGTGGTGGCACCGACCCGACCCCTGGTTCGCAAGCAGGCCTGGGTCTCGGCGGTCGTGCAGGACGGGCAGCCGGCGGGGTGGGTGGTCCGTGTCGAGGGAGAGGTCGTGGCCCACGTGCTCGCGGCGCCGTCGGCACGGTTCGCGCCGCGTGCGCTCGGCCTGCCCAGCGCCAGCCCCGACGCGCTGCTACTGGCCAGCCTCTGGGTCCAACCGCACTGGCGAGGCCGGGGGATCGGACGCTTGCTGGTTCGGGCAACGCTCAAGGACGCGCTCCGCCACGGATGTCGCCGAGTGGAGGCTTTCGGTGACCGTCGGTGGCGGGAACAGGCCTGTGCGTTGCCGGCCGGATGGCTGCTCGGTGAGGGTTTCGACGTCGAGATGGAGCACCCTCGCACGCCCCTGTTCGCGATCGAACTCGGCCGGACCGTCCGTTGGGCCGAGAGTCTCGAGCAGGCACTCGGTGAGATCCTCGTGCCCCGTCCGGCCCGCGCCCGGGTGACGGGCCCTGCTCGGTAGTCTGGGAGGTCGGGCCTGTCCTCGCGATGCCCGTCCCTCACCTCGGAGCCAGTGCGTCGTGCGTGCCTACCGCGTTCTGCTGGCCCACCGCGACGTGCGGTGGCCGCTGATCGCCTCGACGCTCGCGCGGCTGACGCCCGGGATGATCGTGCTGGCGGTCGTGCTGTTGATGCGAGACGCGGGGCACAGCTACGCGGTGGCGGGCCTGGTCACCGCCGCTCACCAGGTGGGGATCGGTGCCGTCTCTCCGCTGCAGGGCCGGTTCGCGGACCGCTTTGGGCAGCGTCGGGTCTTGCTGCCCGATGCGTTGGGCTACCTCGCCGGCACCGTCCTGCTCGCCTGGCTGGCCGTGTCCGGTGCCGCGGTGCCCGGGTTGCTCGTCGTCGCCGTGCTGACGGGCGCCGTGTTTCCCCCCAGCACCGCCTGTGTACGGGTGCTGCTGTCCCATCGCTTCCCGACCGGCCACGAACGCGAGACCGCGTTCGCGCTGACCGCGATCGCGGTGGAGGTGGGGTTCATCTTCGGACCACTGCTCGCCGTCGCCGTCGCCGAAACGGTCGGTGCCGCCTGGGCGGTGGTGATGGCCGGCAGCGTGGCCGCGATCGGGGCAACCGGGCTGGCCATGACCGGTGCATCGGCCGCCGTACCCCGGCGGGACCCATCCGTGCCGCGGCGTAGCGCGCTGGCCTCCGGTGGGGTGCGGCTCATGGTCGTCACGCTGGGGACCATGGCGGTGGCCTTCGGGGTCATCGACATCGCCGTGCCAGCGGTCGCGGAGCTGGCCGGAGACCGATCGGCGGCCGGCTGGCTGATCGCGTCGATCGCCTCGGGCAGCCTGGTCGGCGGGTTGGTCTACGGCGGGAGGGTCTGGCCCGGGACGCTGGTGACCCGGGTACGGGTGCTGGCGGTGGTCCTCGCGGTCGGCTTCCTGATCCTGCCGTTCGCAACCGGTTCCCTGGGCCGCTTCGCGGTGGCGCTGTTCATCGCCGGGGTGTTCCTCTCACCACTGACGATCGGGGCCTTCGAGCTGATCGACGACCTTTCGCTGCCTGGCACCCAGACGGAAGCGCAGCAGTGGACCCAGGCTGCGGTGGTTGCGGGGGTCGCCCTGGGCGCGACGTTGTCCGGTGCCGCCGTCGAGCATTCGGGGCCCCCGGCGGCCTTCCTCGCCGGCGGGCTGTGCATCGGGGTCGGAGCACTGCTCGTCAACCTCGGCCGGGCGCGGTTGCACCGGGAGTCACCGCGGCGCTCGGATCCGCTGCGCTCGGATCCAGGGCCCACGCCGGCTCGCCCACCAGCGCCGCGGTGAGCGCGTCGACCAGGCCGTCGGCGATCGCCCGCTGATGATCACGGTCGGTGAGTGCCGCGCCTTCGGCAGGGTGGCTGAGGAAGCCGACCTCGACGATCACCGCCGGGGCCCGTGACTCGCGCAGCAGCGCGACCGTCGAGGGGTGGATCCGGCAGTGGGGGCTTCCGGTCACGGCGGCGAGGCGATCGACGGCGAGCTCGGCGAGCCGCCGGCCCCGCTCGGAGACGTAGCGCTCGGTGCCGAAGTGGTAGCCGGCGATGCCCCGTGCCGCGGGCGTGGGGTGGTGGTTCCCGCACACCGAGACGATCACCTCGACGTCCTCGGCGTTGGCATGGGCGGCGCGCTGTGAGGGGGTGGGTGTGGTCCGGGGACCGCGGCTGAGCACGACGTTGGCGCCCAGGGCTGCGAGCCGCCCCTCGGTGAGCGCGACGATGGTCCAGGTGATGTGGTGCTCCGGGGTCCCGTCCGGCGCGGCGGGTCCCGGGTCGGATTCCCCGCGGGCGGGGTCGAGCAGGATCCGCGCCCCGGCCAGGGAACTGCGCAGCCGGTGGCGCAGCTGCTGGCGTTCGCGCACGACGTAGGCGGGATCCTGCTGGTGCTGCCGTGCCAGGCGGCACAGTGCGTGGGTGGTGGCGGGGCCGGCCATCCCGTCGACCACCAGCCCGGCGTTGAGTTGGAAGTCGCGGACCGCTTCGACCGTCTGGGCGCCGTAGATGCCGTCGTCGTAGCCGGCGTCGAATCCGAGGCGGCTGATGCGGCGCTGCAGGTCACGCACGTCGTCGCCGCGCAGCGTCGGCCGGCGTTCGTACAGCAGCCGGTCGCCGAGTCGGTAGGAGGCGCCGACCAGCGCACCCCAGGTGTCGGCTCCCACGATCCCGTCAGCCGGCAGGCCACGGTGCTGCTGGAACGCGCGCACCGCCGCCAGGGTCGACGCGTCGAAGACGCCCAGGTCGTAGCCGGCCATGAAGCCGAGGTCCCCCAGTCGACGCTGGATGTCCTCGACCTCGGGCCCGACCGAGCCGAGTCGGATCAGTGCCATGTCGGACGCGTCCACGGCGTCGCAGACTCAGCCCAGGTAGGTGCCGAGCTCGGACATCAGCGCGGCTTTGCCCTTGGCCCCCACGATCTTCTTGTCGGGCTTGCCGCCCTTGAAGACCATCAGGGTCGGGATCGACATGATCCCGTACTCCCGGGCGGTCCCGGGATTCTCGTCGACGTTGAGCTTGACGACCTTGAGATGATCGGCCTGCTCGCCGGCGATCTCGTCGACGATCGGGCTGACCTTCAGGCACGGTCCGCACCACTCGGCCCAGAAGTCGACGAGGACGGGAAGGTCGGCCTCGATCACCTCGGTGACCCAGTCGGCGTCGGTCACGGGGCTGGCACCCATCGGCGGTTCCTCCGCTGCTGTTGGTCGTGGTGGTGGTGACGCTACCGCGCGGCCGCGACGGCCGCCGTACCGACGGGATCGACCCCGCCCCCGGCCAGGAAGCGCTCGGCGTCGATCGCGGCCTTGCAGCCGGTGCCGGCGGCCGTGACCGCCTGGCGGTAGGTGTGGTCCATGACGTCCCCGCAGGCGAACACGCCGGGCACCCGGGTGCGGGTGGAGGGCTCGTCGACCACGAGGTAGCCCTCGTCGTCGGTCTCCAGCGTGTCGCCGAACAGCGTGGTGTTGGGGATGTGCCCGATGGCCAGGAACAACCCGTCGGCGCTCAGCTCGGACTCCTCGCCGGACCGGGTGTCACGCAGCGTCACCGAGGTCAGCTGGCCGTCGGTGCCGTTGACCCGGGTGATCACCGAGTTCCAGACCACGTCGATCTTGTCGTTGTCGAACACCCGCTGCTGCATGATCGCCGAAGCCCGCAGTGCGTCCCGCCGGTGGACGATCGACACCTTGGAGGCGAACCGGGTCAGGAAGTCCGCCTCCTCCATGGCCGAGTCGCCGCCGCCGACCACCAGCACGTGGCGGTCACGGAAGAAGAACCCGTCGCAAGTGGCGCAGGCCGACACGCCCGCGCCCCACAGCTCGTCCTCTCCGGGGACCTCGAGGCGGCGTGGCTTGGCCCCGGTCGCGATGATCAGGGTGCGGGTGCGCAGCTGCTGCCCCGATGCGGTCTCGAGCACGATGGGCTGTGAGGTGAGCTCGACGGAGGTGATGTCCTCGGTCACGAAGCTGGTGCCGAAGCGCTCGGCCTGGGCACGCATGCTGCTGATGAGCTCCGGACCCATGATGCCCTCGGGGAAGCCGGGGTAGTTCTCCACGTCGGTGGTGAGCGTGAGCTGTCCGCCGGTCGGTCCACCCTCGGCCACGCCCTCGACCAGCAGGGGGGAGAGGGCGGCCCGCGCGGCATACAGAGCCGCCGTCAGCCCGGCCGGGCCGGAGCCGATGATGACGACGTCGTGCACGCCGTCCTGGTCGGAGGCGGACTCGGAGCTGGTCATGGTGGCCTCGTGGTCGCAGATCGGGATCGCAGGTCGGGCCGGTGATCGGCGCGCTTCGCACAGCCTAACGACGGTGGGGCGCCGGGCATTCCCTACCATCGCTCTCGTGCCTGCCTCCCGCTGCCACCGCCACCCGGACGTCGAGACGCGCCTGACGTGCTCGTCGTGCGAGGTGCCGATCTGCCCGGACTGTCTGGTCGAGGCGGCGGTCAGCTACCAGTGCCCCGACTGTGCCCACGGGCGGGGCCAGGATCCGCCCGCCAAGCGGTCCCCCGAACGGTCCACCTCGAGGTCGTCGACGTCGAGGTCGTCGACGTCGAGGTCGTCGGGTGGTGGTGAGATCCCGATGGCGCTGCGGGTGCGCGCGACCGCTGCGGCGGTGGCCGGGTCGATGAGCGGCGGGCTGCTGCTGGGCCCGGTGCTGCTCGGCGGGACGTTCTTCCTGCTGTCCTCCGGCGTGATCGGATGGGGGATCGCCCGTCTGGTGTTCTGGGCCAGCCAGGAGCGCAGCTCCCCGTTCCTGCGGGCGATGGCGCTGACCGCGGCTGGTTTCAGCGTCGCGGTGGGACTGGTCGTCGCCGGTCGGGCCGCCGCCCCTCCCGGGCTGCTGTTTCTGGCCTACCCGGCGGCGGTGTACGGCGCCTGGCTGGTCGTGCGCAGCCGCTAGTCGTGCTGCGCGAAGCGTCGCAGCGCGCAGTCGTCGCGGCTGAGCACCCAGATCTCGCTGCGGGTGTAGGCGATCCCGGGCGCGTCGGGGGTCACGAGGCCGAGCACGACCACCGCTTCGTCGTCGAACCAGGCGAGCTCGGCGTAGGCGGGGATCGCCGCCGGATCGGGGGTCAGCACGACCTCCAGGCACCGGGCGACGGCCTGCCTGGGGTCCTCGGTCACGTCGTTCTCGGCCACGTCGTCGGGTGCGTCCGCGAAATCGTCAGGAAGCGCGTCGCCGGCAGGGTCGAACTCGGTCTCCGGAGTGGCGGCCATGGCCGCGGCCTCGGGTCCGCCCAGCTCGTCACGCACCTGGGCAGCGAGTTGCTCTCCTGCCGACGCGTCCAGGGCCAGCTCGGTGACGGCGAGGAGCGCTGGGTCGTCGAGCAGTGCGTCGGCCAGCTCCGCGTCGAGCTCGCGGTCCTCGTCGACCACCGCCACCCGGGGTGCGTCGGCGTCCGAGCGCAGCGCGTCGCCGGGCTCTCCCGCCCGTTCCATCGCGATGGTGTCCGCCGTGTCCTCGGCGGGACCCTCGCCCCCGATCAGCAGCACGCCGGTACCAGCCACGGCCAGCACTGCCGCCGCCGCGGCGGCCGGGACCCAGCGTCGGGCCGGTCGCCGGGCTCGACGCCGTGCGGCCAGCTCGTCGCCCTGCGACACCTGCGCCGAGATCACCGGCGCCAGCTGGGCCTCGAGCCTGGCTGCGAGCCCATCGGGCTCGGCGGTGGGCGCGAGGCCGGCGAGAGCCGCGTCGGCACGCTCGAGCGCCGCCAGTTGGCGGGCGAACTCGGGGTCCGCGACGAGCGAGGCGCGCACGCGCTCGGCGTCGTCGAGGGGGAGCTCGCCGGCCAGGTACGCGGCCAGGCGGTCGACGGATTCCACGGGAGATCCTCGGGGGTCGGCATCGGTGGGACGACGTCGACGTCGGTCGGGTTGCGGGCATTCAGGCCGGTGGTGCTCGAGGCGCACCCTCCGGTCGCTGGTCGGGTGCTTCGGCCAGCAGCTCGCCCAGCCGCAGCCGGGCCCGTGACACGCGGCTCTTGACCGTGCCCACGGGCAGGCCGGTGGCCGCCGCTGCGTCGGCGTAGGACAGTCCCTCGACCGTGACCAGCAGCAGCAGCCGCCGCGAGCGCTCGTCGAGCCCGGCCAGGGCCGTACGCAACGCGTCGGCGGTGGCACTGGCTTCGGTGTGGTCCTCGACGACCGGCTCCTCGATGGTGCGGATCTCGGCGACCGGGGTCGAGGGGCGGCGGGCGTCGTGGCGCACCTGGTCGATGGACACGTTGCGGGCCACCCGGTACAGCCACGTCGACAGCTTCGCCTCGCCACGGAATCCCCCGCCGCGGCGCGCCAGACGCACGAAGGTCTCCTGGGTGGCATCCTCGGCGTCCTGGGCATGACCGAGCACCTGGTAACACACCACGAACAGCCGGCGGCGGTAGCGCTCGACCAGGGCGTCGAACGCTGCCTCGCGGCGTGCGACCGGGACGGAGACGTCGAGGTAGCGGGTGAGCAGCATCTCGTCGGTCCAGTCCGAGCCGGCGGTGTCCGACGCCACGGTCAGGACGGGCCGAGGAAGCGGACGTCCGCGACCTCGGCGAGGTAGCCGTCCGAGCTCAGGGACAGGCCGGTGATCCACAGCAGCCAATAGCGGCGGGTGATGGGGCTGAACTGGAACGGCTGGGTGGTCTGGATGTCGGCCATCGCGGTGCGGGGCTCTCCCCAGCCGTCGAGGTCGTCGGCGTCGGGCAGCTCGTCGGTGGCGTACAGCGCGACGTCGAGGCCCCCGCGCACCAGTTCGATGGTGATGCCCCGCACCTCGGCGGGCTCGCCGAGGTCGAACACCAACCCGATGCCGTCTCGGTCCGCGTCGAGGTCGCGCTCGGTGAACAGCGGGGAGGACCACGCGGTCTGAGGCGCACCGTCGATCGCCAGCTCCGCTTCGGGCGCGGCCTCGAGCAGGTCCGCGGTCGGGTCGAGGACCAGCACCTGCTCCACGCGCCACTGCACCGCCTCGGGAGGGGCGGGGGACTCTTCCTCCTGCAGCGCCTGGGTCGCGAACCAGGCCACCAGTGCGAGCACGATCCCGCCGAGGAAGGCGAACAGCAGCCGCTGGGCGTACTCCCGCCGGGTGGTCGGCAGCGGTCCGCTCAGCGGACGCTGCTCGAGGTCGTCGAACAGCGGCTCGCGCCCCTCGAGGTCGTCGAGCAGCATCGCGGTCAGCTCGCTGGGCTTGGCGGTGACGCCCGGCGCCAGCGCGGCGGCCATCGCCGCACCGTCGGGGTAACGTTCGGTCTGGTCGCGGCGGGTGGCGCGGACCACCACGTCGTCGAGGAAGCGGGGGATCTCGGCCCGGACCTGTCGGGGCGGCAACAGTTCGTGCGTCAGGCGCATGGCTGCGGTCGCGGTCGGGGTGTCGCCGCTGAACGCGGCACGGCCGGTGAGGCACTCGTAGAGCACCACGCCGAGCGCGTAGATGTCGGCCCGGCCGTCGACGTTCTCGTCCTGGAGTTGTTCGGGAGCGACGTAGGCCGCGGTACCCACGACCGTGCCCGGCTTGGTGAGGGTGGCATCCGCCCCCGACAGGGCCTTGGCGATCCCGAAGTCGGTCACCTTCACGGTGCCGTCGGCGGCCAGCAGGATGTTGGCAGGCTTGACGTCACGGTGCACCAGCCCGTGAGTGTGCGCTGCGCCGAGCGCGGACGCGACCTGCTCACCGATGGCCGCGACCACGGCGGGCTCGAGCGGGTCCTCGCGCTTGAGCACCTGGCGCAGGCTCGGGCCGTCGACGTGCTCCATGACCAGGAAAACCAGCTCCCCGTCCTGGCCGGTGTCGTAGATGCGTACGGCGTTGGGGTGGCTGAGCTGCGCCGCCGCGCGCGACTCGCGCTCGAAGCGCTCGACCACGGTGGGGTCCGTTGCATGGTGGGGGTGGAGGAGCTTGATGGCCACCGTCCGTGACAGGTTCTGGTCGAAGGCCCGCCACACGATCGCCGCACCGCCAGACGCGATCGGTTCCTCCAGCAGGTAGCGATCGGCGAGGTGCGAGCGGTCCGGCCACGGTCGGGGCTCGGGCTCGGGTTCGGGTTCGGGTTCGGGCTCGGGCTCGGGCTCGGGCTCGGGTTCGGGTTCGGGCTCGGGTTTGCTCGCGCCCAAAGGGTCGGCGAGCTCCTCGCCCTCGTCCCCGAGCAGCGTCGGCGCATCACCGTCCGGGCCCACGCCTTCGGACCCGGGGACCGGATCGGCCGGGGTCGCGGGGCTGCCCTCGTCGGGTCTTGGATGCACGGTGATCTCAGGACTGCCAGGTGATGCGCGTGGTCACCGATGCCACGGTGAGGTCCTCGAGCGGACCGATGCGGTGGGTGACCAGGGTCGGAGCCTGCCGCTGCAGGGTGATCACCAGATCCTCTCCCTCGTCTTCGAGCGCAACCACCTCGGCGTCGTGCCGGTCGGCCACGGCGACCGCCGCTTGAGTTGCCACCTCCACCGACTGCTCGGAACGGTAGGCGTCTCGCGCGGCCCGTGCGACCTCACGCGCGTGGTCGTCGAGCGCGAACGTGGTGACCCCGATCGAGATGACCTCGTAGGCCACGAGGGCCAGCACGGCCACGGTGAGCAGCATCTTGACCAGCCATCCGGTGATGATCTCGCCACGCTCGAGTTGGTCCACGATCCGGCTTCCTCCGACACGGTGCGCGTCCGGTGGCCGACACGGTACGCGTCCGGTGGCCGACACGGTACGCGTCCGGGAAGCTGGCGGGGGTCACACGATCTCCAGCCGTGGACGACGGCGCTGACGCCCACCGCGTACCGACCCCGCCAGCAGGAGGGTGGCCACCAGAGCGGCGGTCAGCGTCAGCGCCACCCCGGACACGGCGGTGGAACGCACCGAGATCGTCGTGCGATCCAACTCGCGGTCACCCGCGAGGACCCGGACGGTGACCGGCACGGTCCCGGTCGAGCGCGCCTGGGTCGGGAACGACAGGGTACGGGCACTGCCCTCCTCGAGCACGAAGGATGCCGAGCGCCGGCCCTCGGGCCAGGCCAACCTTGCCGGGGAGGACACCTCGACCTCGACGGTGAGCGGTTCGCCGCGCAGACGCTGGACGGTGACCGGAACGTCGCCGCTGTCCGCGGTGAGCGTCACCTGCGCACCCCCGACGACCTCGACGTCGCCGAAGCGTTCGTCGAGGTCGCGGGCGACGTCACGCACGAGCGCCTCGGCCTCACCGCCGACCATGCCCGTGAACTCCTCCGAGGTCGAGCGCAGCAGTTGGTCCCGCAGGACACCGGCCGGGCGGCGCTCGTCGGGCGGCTGGTCGGTGGGACGGGCGGCGATGTAGGCCTCGAGGTCGCGCAGCGCGTCGGCGAGCGCATCGAGCACCTCGGGGGCTCGGTCGGGCCGATCGGGGTCCTCGGCGAAGCTCACCGCGGTGTCGCCACCGCGGGCGCGGGTCGCGAGCGTGGCCGGGTCGACCAACTCGAGCCAGGGCAGGTCGGGCAGCTGGGCGATCAGCGCGGTGGCCAGGTCCGGGCCGGGGTCGAACGACTCCGGGGGCAGGATCAGCAGGGCTCGTCCCGGGTCGGTCGGGTCCTCCAGGGCGTACTGTGCGCTCTGGGCGATGACGCGCTGCACGTCGAGCACGGGACCCGCCGGCGACCGCGTGGCCAGCGACGCGGTCAGGGCGGCGTCGCTGACCAGCCCGGTCAGGAGTCGTCCGGTGGCGCTGCGCACCGGGCGCACCGTGCCGTGCTCCGCGGCTGCGTCCACGACCTCGGCGGGCAGCAGCAGCACGTTGCCCGGCAGCACCTCGACGGAGGCGGGGTCGAGCCGTGCGCCGGCCAGGTGGGCAGCGCCGTCGACGCGGCGGTCGAGCAGCGGCAGCGCCCGGCGGCGAGCGTCGGCGGCCGCTTCGCCCGCCAGGTCCCGCAGGATCGGCTCGCTGGCGGTCAGCGCCACCAGGTCAGCGTCGGCGTAGGCGCCCACCACCGGGGCGAAGGGCAGCGTGGCCGTCACGGCACGGATGCGCTGGAGCACGTCGTTGGACGTGCGGGCCTCACGGTCCTCCGGCTCCACCAGCTGCCGTTCGAGGCTTCCATCCGGTCGGCGCTCGAGGGCGACGAAACCGTCGGCGCGGTCGAGCAGGTCCTCGACCACGTGCACCGCCGGCGCGAGCACCACGGGGGCCTCGGGGCGCGCCTCCAGCGCCCGCAGCAGGACGTCGAGGCGTCCGCCCGGACGCGTCAACCGGTCCACTTCGAGCGGGTAGGCCCCGTCGACGGTACGCCAGGGTGCGTCGCTCAGGGGCCAGACCATGGTCGTAGGAAGCGGATCGACCGGTGGCCGCGTGACCCGGACCACGGCGGTGACCACCTCGTCGAGGATCCGGGCGCCGCGCAGCACCGCGATCCTGACCGGGTGCACGCTCGTGGTGGTGGGCCAGTCGACCTCGGCCGGACGGAAGGACGCGGCCACGCCGCCGAGTTCGCCGGGCGGCAGCCTCCCCCCGCCGCGCAGGTCCTGGCCCTGCACCGCCAGCGGCGCGGAGGCGAGCGTGCCCTGCAGCGCCCGGTCCAGTTCGCCGCGGTCGGCGACGCCGGGATGGACCTCCACCACCACGCGGAGCTGATCGAGCTCGCGCTGGCCGGTGTTCTCGACCAGCACCCGCAGGCCAAGCTCGAGGTGACGCCGTGCCGCCGTGGGGTGGCTGCCCGGACCGATCACGCCCGTGAGGTCGGACACGATCAGCGCCGCCTGCTCCGAGGTGTCGGACCGGGCCGGGTGAGCGGTGAGCACGGTGGCCACGATCACGACGGCGAACGCCACGAGCACGTGCACGACGCTGCGGGCGGCCGGGGCCGACCGACTCACCGCTCGGTGCGCACGTCGACGGGGGTGGCGGCCCGCCCCGCGGCGAGCTCCACCAGCCGGCGCTCGTTGCGATGTGCGAGGCGGACCAGCGCGATGTCGGAGGGGACCCATTCGACGTGCTCCGCCTCGTCGTCGTGCTCGCCGGCCGGCTGTCCGTCCCACCACATCAGGTAGTAGTGCACGTACTTGTGGTACCGGACGCGGTCGGGACGCCAGACGAACCAGTAGTCGATGGTGCCGAGCTGCTGGTCGATCACCGCGCCGTGCCCGGTCTCCTCGCGCACCTCGCGCAGGGCGGCCTGTTCCTCGGTCTCGCCGGGCTCGATGCCGCCCTTGGGGAGCGTCCACTGCGGCTTTCCCGCGGCGTTGCGTCGGGCGATGAGCAGCACCCAGCGGCGACCGTCGCCTCGGTCGTCGCAGACCACGCCACCGGCTGAGGTGGCCCGTCGCGTCGGGTACCTGGGCATAGCGTCAGGGTAGCGTCCGGGACCCGGACCGCGTCCTTCGCCGGGCCGCGGGCCGAGGAGGAGCACATGAGGGCACTGGTGCAGCGTGCCGCCAGCGGTTGGGTGCTGGTCGAGCAGCCCGGACCCGACGGAAAGCGGACGTGGGTCGAGACCGGCCGGATCGGTCGAGGCCTGGTCGTACTGCTCGGGGTGACCCACGACGACGAGGTGGCGTGCGCTGAGCGCATGGCGCAGAAGCTGTGGAACCTGCGGGTGTTCGCCGACGAGTCCGGCGTGATGAACCAAAGCTGTGCCGAGGTGGGCGGCGACCTGCTGGTCGTGAGTCAGTTCACCCTCTACGGGGACACCCGCAAGGGTCGACGCCCCTCGTATGTCGCCGCCGCAGCGTCCGAGCAGGCCGAACCGCTGGTGGAAGCGGTGGTCGAGCACCTGCGCGCGATGGGCGGCGTGGTGGCGACCGGGCGGTTCGGTGCGATGATGCAGGTCGGGATCGTCAACGACGGTCCGGTTACGCTGTGGGTGGAGCTGTGAGCGCGTCATGCAGCTGGGGTACCGCCGGTCCGGGAACGGGAGGTTGACGGTGGAGAGCGTCGATCGTTACTTGCAACTGCTGGTCGAGTCCGGCGGCTCGGACCTGCACCTGAAGGCCGGGGGCCCCGCCTACGTGCGGGTCGACGGTGACCTCAAGCCGGTCACCTACCTGCCGCCGCTGTCCCCGTCGGACACCGAGTCGTTCGCCTACGCCATGATGGACACCCGGGCGGTCGCCCGCTTCGAGGAATCCCGCGAGGCGGACTTCGCCTACTCGCTGTCCGGCGTGGGGCGTTTCCGTGTCAACGCCTTCCGCCAGCGGGGTGCCGTCGGCGTGGTGTGCCGGCGTGTGCTTCCCAGCTCCCAGAGCTTCGAGGAGCTCGGGCTCCCACCTTCGGTGCGCACCCTGGCCGAGGAGCACCGCGGCCTGGTGCTGGTCACCGGCCCGACCGGCTCGGGCAAGACCACGACCACCGCCGCCCTCCTGAACCACATCAACCGCAGCCGGCGCTGCCACATCGTCACCATCGAAGACCCGATCGAGGTCATGCACCGCGACGACAAGGCGATCATCGACCAGCGTGAGATCGGGGTCGACACCGACGACTTCTCCACCGCGCTGAAGGCGGTTTCCCGCCAGGACCCCGACGTGATCTTCATCGGGGAGATGCGTGACCTCGAGACCGTCACCGCGGCCCTGCAGGCGGCCGAGACCGGCCACCTGGTCATCTCCACGCTGCACACCACCGACGCGCGCGAAACCATCAACCGGGTGGTGGACCTGTACCCCAAGGAGCAGCAGGCGCAGGCCCGGCTGTCGCTGGCCAACTCACTCAAGGGCATCGTCTGCCAGCGGCTCGCACCGCGGGCCACCGGTGACGGCCGGGTCGCGGTCGTCGAGGTGATGGTGATGACCACGAGGTTCTACGAGTTCCTCACCGACCCCGCCCAGTTGGTCCACATCGAGGAGGCGATCGCCGAGGGCAGCTACTACGGCATGCAGACCTTCGATCAGCATCTGCTGCAGTTGTACGCCGACGGCGTCGTGTCGCTCCGCGATGCCCTGCTGACCGCGACCAACGCCCACGACTTCCGCGTCGCGCTGCGAAGCGCCGGGCTGGCGACGGCCTGAGGCCTCAGCCGTCGTCTCCTGGCGACGGTGGCTCCCCCACGACCAGCATCCGGGGCCGTACCTCGGGGACGACCGGTTCGGCGGCGTGCTCGGTCAACCGTTCGAGCAGCCAGCGGCCCCGCTCGGTGCCGGTGTCGGCGATCACGACGTCGCCCCCGGGCCCGGCGACGTGCGCGACCACGATGATCAGCCCGAGGCGGCGCTGCAGCGGGTTGGCTCGGGTCGAGGCTGCCTGGACCTTGACCACCGGGGCCAGCGAGGTCACCACCGACAGCGCGCCGGTACGGGCCGCGACCACTCGGGCGGTGAGTCCGTGGCCGAGTTGCCGGTACTCGACCACGGCCAGCACCGCGAACAGCGGGACCAGCGCGCCGGCGAGCCACGGCACCACGTCGGGGACCCCGAACGGTGCGTAGCGCCACGCGATGATCGCGCTGGCGCCGATCAGCACCGCCTGGCGCAGCCAGCGGAACATCGTGCGGCGCAGCGCGGCGGGTGGGTGGGCCGTCAGGGCGGGGATGCCCGCCACGCCCGGCAGCACCTCGGCGAGCAACTCGTCGATCGTGCGCTCGGGCAGCAGGGGGACGGTGACCCGCCGGTCGGCGTCGCCCGACCCGCCGGCCGAGTGCACCCGCACGGCGGCGAACCCCAGCAGCCGCCGCAGCCAGTTGCGGTGCACTTCGACCTTCTGGACCCGCCGCAGCGGGACCACCGAGCTGCGGCTGGACAGCAGCCCACGAGTCACGTTCAGATCGTCGCCGACCCGTTCGATGCGGAAGCCGGCGTCGCGCAGCACCCCGACCACCACCGCGGTGACAACCGCCGCCACCAGCGTCGCGACGATGCCGAGCAGGACCACCTGCCAGCCGATGCCCGGTAGGCCCGTCCGTCCGACGACCAGGCCCTCGATGAGATCCTCGGCCCGATCGGCGAACGGGGCCCAGAACGTCTCCCCGACGAACTGCAGGCCCACACCGACGATGGCGGGGAACACGAGCAGCCGGGCGCCGGTCACCGAGGCCACCACGACGTGCCGCAGCGGGACCTCGAGCACCGGCTGGCGCTCGGGTGCCCCCACCTCGTGGTCGCTCTCGCCCTCACCTCCGACGGCCTGGGCCTTGCCCCGCCGCAGCTCGTCGCGCAGGGCCTCGGCGTCGGCCAGCGGGATGACCCGCAGTTCCACCTCGACCTCCGAGGAGCTGCCGGCGGTCTCGACCCGCAGCGCGGCCAGCCCGAACAGCCGGGCCACCGCTCCGCGGTCGATCTCGACCTGCTGCACCCGGGCCACGTCCAGCGCGCGGTGGCTGCGGCTGAGCACCCCCTCCTCGACGCGGAGCACTTCACCGTCGAAGCCGAACGTGAAGCGCTGCCAGGCCAGCGTCCGGCCGACCAGTGCCACGGCGCCGAAGACCGCGAGGATCACCAGGATCGCGCGGCCGCCTGCGGCGAACCCGGCGACCAGCGGGAAGATCAGGGCCTGGATCGTCTGCCGCAGGTCGATCCCGAGCAGGATCGAGGCCGGGTGCAGCCGGCGATCGACCGGACCGTCAGACGGCATCGCTGAGCTCCCCGGGATGGGCGGCCACGGCCTGTGCGGCCCGCCACAGCAGCTCGGCCCGGATGGTGGGCGCGTCGGCGTTGGCGATGCCTGGCAGCCCGACCGTGCCGCTGGCCGAGGCGGTGGTCACCTGCAGCGTGGCCAGGCCCAGCAGTCGGTCGATCGGTCCCTGCACGACGTCGATCTGCTGGATCCTGAAGTAGGGCACGGCGGACCGCTGGCGCACGAGCACGCCGCGCTCGAGCAGCAGGGCGAGGTCGCTCAGCCACCAGCGCCAGCGACGGAACCGCGCGCCCGGGTACCACACCAGCAGGGTGACGAGCAGCGCCATGCTCAGTGCCACGACCAACCAGCCCGCTCGTCCCAGCACCAGCACCGCGGTCACCGACGCCACGGCGAGCAGCGGTACCTGCCACAGGGCCCCGAACACCCGCCAGACCTGCACGATGCCCGGGTCCAGACCCCGCTCCCGGTCGTCGAGGCCGGGCGGTGCCGTGGGCGGCGTGGTTTCCGGCGCGCTCGGCGACGGGGGTGGGGCCGCACTGGGCGACTCAATCGTGCGTTTGCAGGATGGTACTGATGCGAGAAATCCCATTGGACAGCAGGCATGGGCCGAAGCGTTGGCCGAAATCGAGGAAGACGTTATCATCTCCAGCATCTTTGTAGTACA
>SLLJ01000048.1 GCA_007134165.1 Nitriliruptoraceae bacterium
CGCCTCGACGCTTCGATGCCTCGGCGCCGTGCGCGACTCCTGCTCAGCCGCGGGCGCCCCCGGTGAACGCAAACGAGCGCAGCCGCAGCGAGGGACAGATGACCATGCCGGGGCCGAACTCGCCGTCGGCGTAGCGATCGTCGTCCCCGACGCCGAGGACCTGCCCCGGCGACAGGGCGTGCAGAAAGCTGTCGGTGAAGCGCAGGTTGGCGATCGGCGCGACGATCCGGCCGTCCTCGATCAGGAAGGTGCCGTTGCGGGTCAGCCCGGTGGACAGCAGGGTCTTGGGCTCGAGCACCCGCACGTAGTTGAACTGGGTGACGAGCAGGCCACGCTCGACCTCGGCGACAAGGTCGGAGGCCGGCGTGTCGCCGCCGGGCAGACGCAGGTTGGTCGGGAACGCGCCAAAGGATTCGCCGCCACTGATCGCGCCACCGGTGGAGACTGCCCCGGCGCGCTTGGCGGTGCGCCGGTCGTGGGCCAGTGCCCGGACCACGCCACGGTCGACCAGCGTGGCGCGGGTGCGCGGCGTGCCCTCGGCGTCGAAGGGCAGCCCCACCGCCCGGGGATCGTCGGGGTCGTCGAGCAGCGTGATCGCCGGATCGAACTGCTGCGCGCCGAGTTCGGCGAACGACGCACCCTCGAGATGAGCCTTGGCGTTGAAGCCGTAGAAGCCGAGGAAGGTGAGCAGGGTCGCCACCGCCTCGGGACCGAGCACCACCTCGAAGCTGCCGGGGTCGAGGTCGCGGGCATCCGCGGAGCGCCGGGCGAGGTCCGCGGCCCGCTGTCCGACCACCTCGGCGTCGAGGTCGGCCAGACGCACCGAGGTCTGGTGCCCGGATCCCGCCGAACTCGGGGTTTGGTGGATGCCGTCGATCGTGGCCCGACTGGTGGCGCCCACCGCCCGCTGCCCGGCCGTGGAGGCGAAAGCGGTCCAGTCCACCTCGGTGTCGAGGTAGCCGGCTGCCCTCAGCTCGCCGCCGCCGGTGTCGACGAAGCGGCGAACTTGTTCGGCGCGCTCGCCGGGCTCGGCCGCTGCGGTCGCCTCGTCGAGGCGTCCGGACCCACCGGGCGGCGACGGCGGGGTCGCACCCGGCCAGACGGGATCGACCGGCTGGCGGGCCGCCGAGGCCAGCGTGCGGGCGACCAGGTCGTCGAGCGACGCGTGGTCGAGCCGGTTGGTGGTGGCGCTGGCGGTGCGCGCGTCGACCGCCAGGGTCAGGTGTACCGCGCTGGTGTCCTCGCCGACGTGCTGGTGGATGAAGGACTCCGCGAACCGGGTCAGCCCGTGGCGGGTACGGCTGACCCGCACGTTGGCCTCCACCTCGGCGTCGATGCCGCGAGCCTGGCGTTGCACGAGGTCGACGACGGCGTCGGCCAAGGTCTGCAGCGTCGAGGAGTCGGTGGCCATGGCGGATCCTTGGCAGCAGGAAGGCTGGAGACCGGCGGGGCGGGTCAGCCACCCACGCCGATGCGCACGTTGCGGAACCGGGCGGGGGAGGCGGGGTGGCCGGTGTGCCCGACCTGCATCGGTTGGCCCTTGCCGCAGTTGGGAAGCCCCCAGGCCACCCACTCCTCGGGACCGGCCAGCCGGTCCAGCGAGGCCCAGAACTGCGGCGTGATGCCCGTGTAGGTCGGGTTCTTGACCATCCGGGTGCGCTTGCCGTCGACGATCTCCCAGCCGATCTCGCAGCCGAACTGGAAGTTGAGCCGCTTGTCGTCGATCGACCAGGAGCGGTTGGTGGCCATCAGCACCCCGTGCCGGGTCTCGCTGATGATCTGCTCCAGGCTCGAGTCGCCCGGCAGGATGCCGACGTTGGTCATGCGCACCATCGGCATGCGGTTGAAGCCGTCGCCGCGCACCATGCCGCCCGGTTCGAGGCCCGCGCGGTGCGCCGAGTCGCGCCCGGAGAGCACCCCCACCCAGGTTCCCTCGCGCACGATGTCCACGCACTGCGCCGGGGTGCCCTCGTCGTCGTAGCCGAAGGTCGCCAGCGCACCGGGGATGGTGGCGTCCGCGGTGATGTTCATCAGCTCCGAGCCGTAGCGCAGTGTGCCCAGCTGCGCCAGGTCGAGGAACGAGGTGCCGGCGAAGGCGGCCTCCCAGCCCAGGATGCGGTCGAGTTCGATGGCGTGGCCGACCGACTCATGGATCTGCAGCGACAACTGCGAGGACTCCAGGATCAGGTCCAGTTCGCCCGACGGGCAGGGGTCCGCGGCCAGCAGCTGCACCGCCTCCGCGGCAGTGGCGGTGGCGTGCGCGGGCAGGTCGAAGCGGCGCACCACCTCGTAGCCGCCGGTTTCGACGTGCCCGAAGGACTGCGGGTAGCTGCGGCGTTGGGTCTCGGCCTCACCCACGGCCGTGGCCTCCATCCCGCACCCGCTCTCGACCAAGTGCTGGTGGATGCGGTGGCCCTGCGAGGACACGAACCACTTGTCGGTGACCCAGAACACCAGGTGCGCGGTGGCCACCGCCACCCCCTCGACGGCGTGCATGGTGCGGGTGGCGTCGAGGACCACCGCGACCTTGTCGTCGAGCGGCACGCGGAAGGGGTCCTCGGCGTGGGGGGTCTCGTAGTAGTCCTCGACGGCTGGGACCTCGGCCAGCTCGATCCCGGCGCCCGGGACCAGCGCCGAGGCCTTGGCGGTGGCGGTCGCCTCCGCCCCGGCCCGGCCGGCGTCGTCGTCGGTCAAATGCGAGGTGGCGGCGAACCCCCACGAGGAGCCGACCAGCGCCCGCACACCCACCCCGGCATCCTCCGCGTTGACGACCGACTCGAGTTCGCCGTTCTGGGCGCTGAGCTGCTCGTGGCGGCGGAGCACCACGCGCGCATCGGCGTAGGTGGCACCGGCGGCCAGTGCCGCCTCGATGGCACGGGTGGCCAGGTCGAAGGCCGGGTCGGCGGCGGGTGGTGTCGGCACGGGACGCTCCGGGTGGCTGCGGGTCGCTGCAGAGGGCTTCGAGGCGCTGCGACGGTTTTCGGGCCACTTCGGGCCACTGGACCGGTCGTGGTGCACGGTTCGCTCAGCGCACGACCACGCTAGAAGCCGGCGGCCCGGACCGCGAGTCAGGGGTCCGGGACGGCGAGCCGAGGGTGGAACAGTACCCCTCCCGCAGCCGGGCACGGGCGGGAGGGGTACCGGCTTGGGTGATCAGGCGCAGGAGGTGATGGGACCGCCGTTGTAGGCCATCATGTCCTGCACGATCGGGGGCAGCGCCAGCGGCTTGCCGAGGTGCTGCGGGTCGTCGAGGTCGGCGTAGGCGCGGTGCAGGTTGCCCACGATCCGCTCGGGGTCCGATAGCTCGGCGAAGGCCCCGAGGTCCAGCTCCCGGGCCAGGGCCAGCGGGTCGAGCCCCGCATCGCGCCCCCGCCGTGCTGCGTCGAGCACCACCTCGAGGTAGGCCTTGACCGTGCCGATCTCGTCGGGGCCGCAGACCGGGCCGTGGCCGGGCACGAGGGTGTCGGCGGGCAACGCGGCGAGCTGGTCGAGCACCTGCAGCCAGCCGACCACGCTGCCTTGCAGGGCGAAGGGCGTGCCGCCCGCGAAGACCAGATCGCCGGTGAACAGCACCCGCTCCTCGGGCAGGTGGGCGACGACGTCGTTGGTGGTGTGCGCGGCCGTCCCGAAGTGCTGCAGGTTGATGCGGCGCTCCCCGGACCACAGGGTGAGCTGGTCGCGGAAGGTCACCATCGGCGGGCGGATCTCGAGCTCGCCCCAGTCGGGTCCCTGGAAGAAGGCGGTGACGGCGGTGCCCGTCAGGATGATCTCGGTGCGGCAGTGCTCGTGGCCGATGATCGTGGCGCCGGGTGGCACCAGGAAGTTGCCGAAGGTGTGGTCGCCGTGGCTGTGGGTGTTGACCAGTGCCTGCACCGGCCGGTCGCCGGCGAGCTCGCCGACG
>SLLJ01000383.1 GCA_007134165.1 Nitriliruptoraceae bacterium
AGCAGCCGCACCACCCGACGCGTCCGGGGTCAGGTGACCAGGTTCACCATCGGCACCAGCACGACCAGGAACAGCAGGGTCATCGCCAGCCCCGCGCGCAAGTAGTCGGCCACCCGGTAACCGCCCGGGCCCATCAGCAGCGCGTTGACCTGGTGGGTGGGCAGCAGAAAGGCGTTGGAGGCCGCGAGCGCCACGATCAGCCCGTACTGCGCCGGGTCGGCGCCGACCCCGATCGCCACGTTCGCGGCCAGCGGGACGAGCAGGACCGTCGCTCCGACGTTGGACACCACCAGGGTGAACATCGTGGCCAGCACCGCGATCGTCAACTGCATCCCCCACGGCGGCAGGCCACCGGCTGCGACGATCACGCGGTCGGCGATCCATGCGGCCGTGCCCGAGTCCTCGACCGCCTGTCCGAGTGGGATCAGTGCAGCCAGCAGGAATACGGTCTTCCACGACACCGACCGGTAGGCCTCGTCGGGGGTCAGCACCCCCGCGAGCAGCACCAGGACCGCGCCGGTCATCAACGCCAGCGACAGCTGCAGGTCGGTGAACATCACCAGGCCGATGGCCAGCGCGAACGCCCCCAGCGCCCACCAGCGCTTCCCGGTGCGAGGGGTGTCGGTGGGCAGGTCGGTCAGCAGCACGAACGACGGCTCCTCGGTCAACTGTGCCAGCCGCTCCCGGGTGCCGAACACGATCAGCACCTCGCCCCCGACCAACTCCCGTTCCCGGAGGTTGGCGGTGACGACCTCACCGCCTCGGTGCACGGCCAGCAAGGTGACCCCATGGCGCAGCCGCAGCCGCAGGTCGCGGATCCGCTTGCCGACCGCTGCGCTGCCTGGGCGGACCACCACCTCGGCCAGTCCGGTCTGCTCCTCGTCACGCAAGGGCTCGAAGGGGTCCTCCACCTCGACGTCCAGACCATGCTCGGCGACGAAGCGGCCCACCTGGTCGTCGTCACCGACCAGCCCGAGCACCCAGCCGGCACCGACCTGTTCTTCGCGGGCCGGCGCCAGCCGTGGTCCGTCGGCGTCAGCGACGGCGGCGAGCAGCACGGCGGGCGTGTCGGCCTCGACCGCCTCCACATCACGTCCCGTCAGCGGGCTGTCGGCCGGCACGCGCACCGCGCGCATGGTGCGGTGCAGTCCGTAGGTCGCCGCGACGTCGTCGAGCGCGGTCTGGCTGCCGCGATCCGGGGTGACGCTCGGCAGCAACCACCGTCCGGCGACCAGGAACAGCAGGATCCCGGACCCCAGCAGTGCGAGCCCCACCGGCGTGGGGGCGAACAGGCCGTAGGGCTCGAGTTCGATGTCGAGGTTGGACGCGGTCGAGGCGAGCAGGTCATTGAGCAGGATCAGCGGACCGGAGGCGACCAGCGTCAGGGTCCCCCCGAGGATGGCGGCGAAGCCCATCGGCATCAGCAGCCGGGAGACGGGCAGCCGGGTTCGCTCACCGATGCGCTCGACCACCGGCAGGAACAGTGCCGCCGCCCCGATGTTCTGCATGAACGCACTGATCAGCCCGACCGCACCCGACACCAGCGCCAGGATGCGTCGTTCGGCCACCCCGCCGATGCGCAGCAGGAACGCGGCCACCGAACGCATCACCCCGACACGGTCCAGCGCCGAGCCCAGGATCATGACCGCGATGATCGACACGACCGCGTTGGACGAGAACCCGGCGAACACGTCGCCGGCGGGGACCAGACCGAGCAGACCCACGGCCACCATGACCAGGATCGCGGCGACGTCGATGCGCACGACCTCGGTCACGAACAGCAGCACGGTGATCCCGAGCAGGGCGAGCACGAGCAGCATGTCGGTGGTCAGCACATCCACAGGTCGACTCCGGGCAGGAGAGTGGTCGGCGGGAAGCGGGGACGGGTCACCCGGGCGGTGCAACGCCGCGCAGGCGTCGAACCCTTCCCGAGCGCCGGTCCCGACCACCCGTGCCGAACGCCGGTCCCGACCACCGGTCCCGACCGCCGGTCCCGAGCCCCGGTCCCGACCACCCGTGCCGAACGCCGGTTCCGAGCGCCGGTGCGGCGGCTCACGGTAGGTCGAATTCGAACACCGGGGTGGCGTGCTCGGCGGCACAGGTCATCGGATGCACGGCCCCCGGGTCGTCGAGGAAGCTGCGTATCACCCCAAGCGGACACTCGCCGACGTCGAACACGCCGTGCCCGGCGTTCGGCAGCACCAGCAGGGTCGAGCGCTCCAGCCGACTCGCGGCCAGTTCTGCCCACCACGGCGGCGTGATCGGGTCGAGTCCACCCGCCAACAGCAGGGCCGGCACGTCGCTGACGACCGCACGCCGCTCGTCGGGGCCGGCAACCCCCGACTGCCACCCGTCACAGACCTCGAGCACCGCCTCGAGGGCGGCGAGCATGGCCGGACCAGTGGGCGGCGGCAGCTGCCCGGCCCGGGCCCTGGCCGCGGCGGCGTCCACGACCGCGGCCTCCTCCCGGCACTCCACCGACCAGAAGGTGCCGTCGGAGTCCTCGTAGGCGACCACACCCGACCGCCGCCGGGGCCGGTCTGCGCCACCCGCCCCACCAGCGTCGCCGGTGCTCTGCAGTGCGTCCAGAGTCCCCGCGGGATCGGTCGTCGACTGCTGGATCAGAGCCGGCAGCAGCGGGATCAGGTCGGTGTCGTACAGCGCGTCGAACAGCGCGTCGACGAGGTCGTCGCCGGTCAACTCACCGTCGGCGTCCGACAGCGGGTCGGCGTCGAGCCGGGTGACGGCGTCGCTCAGTGTCGCCTCGAGGTCCCCGACGGTGCTGCGGCAGGCGGCATCGGCGTCGCAGGCCGCGAACAGCGCGTCGAAGGCGGCGGTGCCGTTGGGTCCCTGGTCGAGCAGCGCGTCGACCTCCGGGGGGTAGACCGAGTCGAGCACCACGCTGCGCACCCCCTCGGGGTGGCGGTCGAGCACGGTGAGCGCCACCCGCGTGCCATACGAGATGCCGAACAGGTTCCAGGCCTCGATGCCCAGCGCCACGCGCAGTTCAGCGACGTCCGCGGCGTGCTCGCGGGTGGAGACCGTCGCCAGGTCGATGCCCTCAGCCACCAGCCGGTCGTGGCAGCGACGCAGGCCAACATCCTCATCGAAGGCGTCGGTGAGTTCCGGGCAGGTCAGCGACGGGATCGAGTAGCCGGTGCCACGCTGGTCGAGCAGGATCAGGTCCCGGTCCTCGAGCACGTCGAGGTCGAGGTCCTGCCAGTGGTCGAACCACGCCACCGACGCACCACCCGGCCCGCCCTCGAGGTAGAGGATCGGATCCTCTCGCGCCTCGCCGCTGCGGGCCGGGATGATCGCGACCGCCAGCTCGACCACATCGTCGGGGCCGAGGACGCCGACGTGGCGGTCCGCGTGCCGATCGGCAGGGACCACCAGGGTCGCGCACCGAACCCCCGCTCCTCGACGCTCGGCGGCGAACGGGCAGGCGTGCTCCTCGAGCAGGGGCAGGGCCTCGAGGTCACGATCGGCACGGTGTGGGTTGGCGGCCGCCCAGGCCTCGATGGCGTAGGGGCCGCCGCCGGCCGGTCCGGTCAGCGAACCGGTGCCACCAGCGCCGATCAGACGCAGTCCCCCGACGACGAGCCCCGCGACCAGCAGCAGGATCCCCCCCGCCAGCAGCACGATGCGGCCGGTGCGCCGGGCCGGAGGCGAGGGCGGGGTCGCAGGCGGGGTCGCAGGCGGAGGAACGGGCGGGGTCGCGGACGGGGCCGCAGGCGGGGTCGCGAACGGAGTCGCGGAAGGTGCTGGTCGCGGCGCTTCTGGCGGCGCGAGCGGCGCCCCGCCAGGTGGGGGGAACGCCGCCAGCGGCCGCTCGGGGCGGTCACTCGCCGGATGCGGCGGCTGGCGGTTCGGCGGCGGCGGATGCGCCGAGCC